>CAYGSQ010000463.1:0-3410 GCA_964352435.1 uncultured Gammaproteobacteria bacterium
CCTGAACGCGGCTGATTCCTCAATCGAGGGATTCGAGGCGGATCTCCGCTACCTGGCCGACAACGGATTCCGATTCAACCTTGCAGCATCCTATGCCAAGGGTGAATTTGACAGCTATCCCAACGCGCCCTGCTTCCGTGCCGAGCAACAAATGATGCTGAGTAATTGCGTGCCGGGTGGTGGCAGCATGGACCTGTCAGGCTCGGAATTCGACGGGATACCGAATTGGTCAGTCTTTGCTGGCGCTGGCTATGACTTTGCGGTTGGAAACTCGATGCGCATGGATCTGAGCACGAACCTGACGATCTATGATGATTTCGATCGAACGCGGCCGTTCGCTTCTCAAACTCCCTATGATTTCCGTGAGCAGAGCGGTTACACAACGATAAATGCGCGTGCTGCGCTGTATCCCGAAAACGGCAATTGGGAGGTTGCGCTGTACGGGCGAAATTTGACGGATGAGCAGAACTGGCAAACTCAACCTGAGGAAGTAGGAATTTTCGGCAACGCCATTGCCATCGTTAGTCGCCCGGCAACATATGGTCTGACGTTCCGTTACAACGTCGGTGGGAACTGACTCACTAACGTTCGTCATCCAGCAACGAAAAAAGGCCGACGAGATTTATCTCGTCGGCCTTTTCTTCATGGAGCGTTGTGCTCTTAGTGTTTCGAAGCTCGAAACGCCGACGGACTCATGCCGTGTTTGCGGCGGAATACATGACCAAAGTGAGAGGCATCCTTGAAGCCCCACATATGCGCTATTTCTGAGATGGTCAGATTGCTGTGCTGCGGCGATCTCAGCATTTTCTCGCAGCGCTCCAGTCGGAGACTCATGATATAGCTCGATATAGTCGCTTCTTCTGTGGCGAAAAGCTGATGTGCGTAGCGCGGCGAAATGCACGCAGCTTGCGCGACCAAGGCTGGTGCCAGCGAAGCGTCACTAAGATGTGTATCGATAAACCGCTTCATGCGAACAAGGTGGCCGGCGCGAACCGAAGACTCCGGCGTTTCCGAAATAGCGCCATTTGCGAACGCCAGCATCACCAGATCAACGATCTGAACGCCAAGGTGCTCGGCCGCTTCGTCGTCAATTCCGTGGCGACGCTCCCAGACATTGGTCACAAACTGCGAAAGCAGATTTCCAAGATCGCTCTCACCCGATACGAATGCGCCCGCCAGCTGGTGAACGCTCGGAATCTTCGATGATATTTTGGCGAGCGGAATTCGCACGACAAGCATCTCGTGCAAAGGCCAACCTTGACTGTAAAGGTTTAGCCGATAGGGCTGCGTGCAATCGCAAATTTCAATATCGCCCGTTTTGAGATTTGTTTCCGCGCCGGCGTGGACGATTGTAGAGCGGCCTTTGTACTGTAGATGAAGCAACAATACTTCTTCGGTTGCCCGAGAAATTTCCCGGCGCGTCAGTTGGACTTCATGGTCCTGCGCCAATGCGGAGCCGATGGATATCGGGCCGAACTCCCGGTGTGAAAGTTTGCCGGTGAACCCGGGGTTACCGATGTCTGCCCTGCTGAACTGCAGATTTGTAAACGCCGCGCTGACGTGATCCGCCCAATACTCAAGCTGCGAAGCTTCGGGCACCAGTTTGGTGTCAAACAGTCGTTCGCCCATTGTCTACCCCCTCCGGTTGATAGACCAGTATAACCCACGGGCGAAACAGGTCACTCCGATGCCAGAATTCGCGCCCTCTCAAACCAGAGTTTGTTGACTTCCAGCGGTTAGAATTGAACATGTCACAAATCTGGCTCGGATAGTTAAACCATGGATTTAGCAGCCAAAAAAATAGTGGTAACCGGTGCCGCATCTGGCATCGGCAAGGAAAGCACCCGCGTCCTCAGGGAACGGGGCGCAACGGTAATCGGTATGGACCGGAACAAGCCGTCTGATGGACTGGTCGATGAGTACGTGGCGGTTGACTTGATGGATCCGGCGGCTATCGATGCTGCGGTTGCGTCGATTGACGGTGATGTCGACGCACTGTGCAATATTGCAGGTGTCCCGCCGACCGCCCCGGTGGTCACGGTGGTTACTGTTAACTTCATTGCACTGCGATACCTTACCGAGCAGCTGCTCAACAAACTTTCAGATGGGGCGTCTATCGTCAATATGGCGTCACTTGCGGGCGTCGGCTGGCCGCAGCACCTTGACGAGGTGAAGCGATTTATCGCCGACGCAAACTTCGAAAATGCTGAAGCGCTGTGCAACGAATTGGGCATAGACAAAGACCGAAGCTACTTTTTTGCCAAGGAGCTGTTACGCGTCTGGACCATGCAGAACTGGGACTCGTGGCGGCAACGTGGTATTCGAGTCAACTCGATCAGCCCCGGTCCCGTAGAGACTCCGATACTCGCTGATTTCCTGGAGACGTTGGGTGAAAGGGCGGAAGAAGACATGAGTATGATGGGCAGAGCAGGGACCGCTGAGGAAATCGCCCCGATTGTTGCCTTCCTGTGCAGTGATGACAGCGGCTGGATCAACGGCGCCAATATTGCCGCTGATGGCGGTATGTCAGCGCACGTAATGCGAAATGTTCACGGGTTTTGACGGAGGCGTAGCTTGAAGTCTTTGCGTTCACAAATAGCGGTGCTACTTGCCGTTTCGTTTGCAGCTGGTTGCACCAGTGACGACGAAGCGGCCAAGGAAGTACTGCAAGAAGCGCTGCAGGAAACGCAGCAGGACACGCGACCCAATATTCTGATGATTGTTGCCGACGACCTTGGCTTCAATGATCTGAGTGTATTCGGTAGCGAGATTGACACACCAAATATTGACGCACTGGCAAAAGGTGGAGTGTTACTCAATGACTTTAATGTAGCGCCCACCTGCTCGCCAACACGGGCGATGTTGATGTCCAGCGCTGACACTCACGCAGCAGGTCTTGGCTGGATGGCCGAGGTAAGGCCGCCGTGGGTTGAAGGCAAGCCAGGTTATGAGGGTTACCTGAATGACCGTGTAGCGGCGATGCCGGAACTGCTCGCGGATGCGGGCTACAACACGTACATGACCGGTAAATGGCATCTCGGTTTCACCGAGGACAGAAGCCCGGCGGCACGCGGATTTCAAAGGTCGTTTAGCCTGGCGAACGGCGGCGCCGGTGCATTTAGCAATCAGCTCGCGATGCTGCCGTTCGATCCGATCATCTATCGCGAAAACGGTAAGCAGGTTGAGACGCTGCCCGACGATTTCTATAGCACCCGTGCCTACTCGCGCAAGATGATCGAGTTCATCAATAGTGATCTGGACGATGGCAAGCCTTTCTTCGCTTATTTGGCGTACACGGCACCGCACTGGCCATTGCAGGCGCCACAAGAGTCAATTGCGAAGTATCAGGACACGTATCTGGAAGGCTATGACGTAATCAAAGAACGCCGCCTCGCCCAACTCAAGAAGCT
>CAYGSQ010000464.1:0-3405 GCA_964352435.1 uncultured Gammaproteobacteria bacterium
AAATAACGCCGTCGGTGGCATTGAGAGGCGCGCGTACTTTGCCCAGCTGCCCGGCGGCAAGACCTGTGGGAGACGGGCATGTGCCGCTGTCCAGATAGTCGAGCGCCGCTCGCAGGCGGCCTTCGAGCGGGTCACCAAGTTCGCGGGTAAAGTCATCGGCTACCGAGCAACCCGGCACCGTGGTGCCCGCACCCGAGCCGGTGTTGGCGGGTGAAAAGCCGTCGACATAGTCGCCGAAACCCATCTCGTTGACGCCGCGGAACTGCACGGTGAAATACGTGGTGCCGCAATTGTCCTCGCCATAAAAGCCGTACGGTTTGCCGCAGGTCGTTGATCCGATCTGTATGACTTCGATGCCGATGCCGCGCAGTCCATTCATAATCGCTTCACTGGCCGAGCATGTGCCGGGTCCGGTCAGCACGACGACACGATCGAGATTGAAGGCGGGCAGGGGAAGTCCAGCGGGACCGTTGAACGGTGCACCGCGTGCGTTGCTGTAGAACGGCGTTGGAACCAGGCTGCGGCCGGTTATCGGGTCAACGGTCGGATGCTTGTCATTGAACTGAAGCTGCTCAAACGTCC
Organism: uncultured Gammaproteobacteria bacterium; assembly: GCA_964352435.1. Taxonomy (GTDB): domain Bacteria; phylum Pseudomonadota; class Gammaproteobacteria; order Steroidobacterales; family JBCCMA01; genus JBCCMA01. Next base: position 583 of record CAYGSQ010000464.1, read on the forward strand.
GGTTTGCCGTGGCTACGGCCCCTGCAACCATGTACGCCAGCTCGCTGGCGATGGTCAGAAAACCGCCGCCGTTGTAGCGCAAATCGATGACCAAGTCGTCTATACCCGCGCCCGAATTCAGTTGATCTCCAGCGTTGATCAAGGCAAGTTCCGCCGTCGCAATGTGATCGTTGAACAGCATGTAACCGACGCGTTTGCCAGCGGGACTGTTGACCACTTGCGTTAGCGGCACCGGGTCGCTGGTCAGGTTGGCGGTGGTCAGGGTGATCGTGCGAGTGCCGCTTGCAGGTGTATCGCGCACCACAAACGTGTGCGCCACGCCGGCGGCAGATGGGAAGAGCGCAGCGTTCAAAGCGTCGATGCCGGCGTCAGTCTCGACATCGATGTCGAAGCCGTCGATACGTTCAATGGACGCGCCGCGTACGAAGCCATTGGTTGCGCTGTCGGCCGGTGAGCCGGGCTCTACGTAGGCGATAATAATTTCGCGTGGCGGCGTATTGGACAGGACGGAGAACGCAGCACCGTAGCCTGCGCTTACTCCCGACTGTGATAGTTGAAACCACTCTTCAGAGTCATAGGTGAAATGAAACTGATCTTTGGCGGCGCCGGTGGCAGTAACGGCGTTGGTCTTCAACTGATCGAAATAGTCGAACTTGTTAATGAACGTGCCCGGGTCACGGTCGACAATTTCGTCATACCAAAGATAGGTGTTGTCACTGTACGAACGCAGATAGTTGAGTTCATCGAGTAACGTGCCACGCTGATCGACATAGTTGCTGCCGGTGGCCGGGTCGACACCACTGCGCGGTGCCTGACAGCTGCTTTTGAAGTTGCCGGACGGTTGGAACACCCCTTGCAGCCACGCGGTCTGCGGCGGGGTAAACGGATCGTCACCGCCACCACCACCACCGCAGGCGGCTAGCCACAATACGGTCAGCGCGCATCCTGCAACTCGACTGACATTCTTGACTGTTTGTGCCTGCATCGGCCGCAACCTCCCTACCGGAATCTTCGTATATGATAGCCGAAGGCGCTGCAGGACAACCAGTGGTCTCGTGGCCACGCAATACCAAGTCTAAACGTGGGGCAGGTTCAAGCCTGTTAGACTTTTCGTGCCATTTACTCAATAACGAAAATTACAGGGATCGTGGTTTCGATGTCCGCCAGTGCGCCATTCCAGACAATTTGGTTTCAGCCGGGGAAAACCCTGCGTCAGATCGCGCATGAAAACCCGGGCTACGGTCTGTTCGTTTTTGCCGATCCTGGCGGGCCTGATTATCTCACCGGCTCAGGTGCTGGTTGTCAATGACCATGGATTCTTTGAGCGTGGTTTCATCTGGTCGAGCCTTCTCGCGTTTGGACCCTTGTTCGAAATCTTGCAGGTCTTCATTGGTAGCTGGCTTCTTCATCTTATTGGCCGGCGGCTTGGTGGTCGAGCGGCTGCCGAGAGTATTGCGCCAGTCATTGCCTGGAGCAATGCGCCGCTGATGTTACTGCTGATACCTGGGTGGACCCTGGCGCTGGTAGACGAGCCGCTCAAGGATTGGCTGTTTCATGCATCCATGACAGATCTGCCTGAATTGATGCTTGTCGGCACGCTGATCCTGATCGAGCTCGCCATCGTTTTGTGGTCACTGCGTATTCTCGTCGCAGGTCTTGCGGCCGTGCACGGGTATTCTACGTTGCGCGCCGTGCAGACTATTGTCATTGCATGGCTCACGGTAGCAGCCACGGTGATCGTGCTGGCTGTTGTGTTGGGACTGACGCCGTACCTTGGGCGATTTTTTGCAGGCAGTTTTTGGGGCGTGTCATGAGAGCTGCGCAGCGACGCGCCGTGACGATGGCCGCGACAGATCTGGGTGTCACGTTGCGCGGCGTTCTGGAAATGCTGGCCGTCATTTTGATCATCATGAGTTTAGTCGTCATCTCGCTCGGTACTTATCGCGTATTGGTCGCACGAGCCCAAATTGCCGAGGTGTTTATGGTGACCGCCGGTATGCGCACCACGATATTCACGGAGCATGCGCTCACAGGGCGCTTGTCGGCCGATTCATTTGAGCGCGACGGTGCGCCTTTCGGGGGGGCTGGGCAATACACGAAAATTGCAGGTTTCGAAGCGGGCGGCGGGATCGACGTGGAGCTTCTCAAGCAAAACATCAATAGCGACATCGCCGGGCGCGTGGTGACGCTGCGCCCATTTTTCTACGGCATGTCAGGCGGCGCGCTCGTGCTGTGGAATTGCGGCAGTCACCTGCCGCCCACCGGCTACGTGACGCAGGCGCGCGACAATACAACCGTGCCCACCGAGTACTTACCGAATCACTGCAGGGACCGTCAGCATGTTCGAATCTCGCTCCATTCACCATCTGGCCTTTGTCAGTCGACAGCTGTCGCATTTGCTGGAGGACCACGAACTCGAGCCGGCGTTGGCCAAATTGTCCGAGGTGACGCCAGCGCACTACGCCGATGATATCGAGCGTTTACGAGCCGTGCTTTCAAGCAGTACGCCACTGAGTCCCCGGATGGGCGCAACGCCGTATCAAACCATGACCGATCTGCTGCCCGTGGTCGGGTCGCAGCGTGCAAGTTTTTTTCGTCATTTTGTCGATTACATCGAGCAGTCTCGGGCGACGTTTCAGACCTACTGGGCCGGCGTGCTCGGTTTGTTGTGGTATCTGTTGGCGACGATGGCGGTTGCTCTGATCGTAACGTTTACGTTTGTCACGTCGGTGATGCCAGGTTTCAGTGGCATGTTTGAAGGTTTTGGGGCGCGCATGCCGGTTTTTACTGAGGCGGTTTTCAGTTTGTCGGGCCCTGGTATTC
>CAYGSQ010000465.1:0-3401 GCA_964352435.1 uncultured Gammaproteobacteria bacterium
CGTACATGGTGTCAAGCAATACGTTTTCAAGAATTGTGCGCAGGCCACGGGCACCAGTCTTGCGGTCCATCGCCTTGCGCGCAACGGCACGCAGAGCGTCTTCGCGGAAGTCCAGTTCGGCACCTTCCATGTCGAACAGCTTCTTGTATTGCTTGGTGAGTGCATTCTTCGGCTCCACCAAAATCGTGACCAGCGCGTCTTCGTCAAGCTCCTCGAGCGTCGCGACCACCGGCAGACGACCAACAAACTCAGGAATAAGACCGAATTTGATCAGATCTTCGGGTTCAACGTCGTGAAACAGTTCACCGATATTGACCTCTTTTTCGCTGCTCTTCACATCAGCAACGAACCCAATACCGCTTTTCTGCGAGCGATTGAGGATGATTTTCTCAAGACCCGCGAACGCGCCGCCGCAAATAAACAGTATGTTGGACGTATCGACCTGCAAAAACTCTTGCTGCGGGTGCTTGCGACCGCCCTGCGGTGGCACTGACGCCACCGTGCCTTCGATCAGTTTGAGCAGCGCCTGCTGCACGCCCTCGCCCGACACGTCACGGGTAATGGACGGGTTGTCGGATTTGCGCGAGATCTTGTCGATCTCATCGATGTAGACGATCCCGGTCTGGGCCTTGTCTACTTCGTAATCGCATTTCTGCAACAATTTCTGGATGATGTTTTCGACGTCTTCCCCCACATAACCGGCTTCGGTCAATGTGGTGGCATCGGCAATCGTAAACGGCACGTTCAGCAGTCGCGCCAGCGTTTCCGCCAGCAGCGTCTTGCCGCACCCGGTCGGGCCAATCAGCAGAATGTTGCTTTTGGACAACTCCACTTCATCTTTGCCGCCCTCGCTCGAACGTGAATCCAGACGCTTGTAATGGTTGTACACCGCGACCGACAGGACCTTCTTGGCGCGCTGCTGCCCGATGACGTACTCATCAAGTGTCGCCTTGATCTCGTGGGGTGTAGGAAGCTTGTCGTTGCCCGTTTCGGCGCGCTCTTCGAGCTCCTCACGAATAATGTCATTGCAAAGCTCTACGCATTCGTCGCAGACAAATACGGAGGGACCGGCAATAAGCTTACGCACCTCATGCTGGCTCTTGCCGCAAAAGGAGCAGTACAAAAGTTTGCCGTCGTCTTTACTTCGCGTGTCGTCGCTCATTCATTTCGTCCCGAAATCATCGCCATGGTCAAACGCCTGCCTCCCAAGAGTCACCCGCCGTATCATATCGACCACGCTTGGAGTGGTAAAGGATACCCGTCGCACAAACACATGACATATTGGCAGTAAGTCTTTGAAAAATCGACTTATTCTCTTATTTAGAGCGACTTTTCAGTCGCGCTGTCAGTGTGTGCGTTACGCCGTGTCAGCCGCGTCAGCGGCAGTCTGCGCCCGTGACTCCAGCACAGTATCAATGATGCCGTACTCCTTGGACTGCTCCGCGCTTTTAAAGTTATCGCGCTCGGTGTCTTTTTGGATGGTCTCCAGCGACTGCCCCGTATGTTCGACCAGGATGCTGTTCACCCGGTCACGTACATACAGAATTTCACGCGCGTGGATATCGATATCGGTGGCCTGACCCTGGAAACCGCCCAGCGGCTGGTGAATCATCACGCGCGAGTGTGGCAAGCAAAAACGCTTGCCGTGTGCGCCACCGGCGAGTAGCAAGGCACCCATACTAGCGGCCTGGCCAATGCAAATGGTGCTCACATCACACTTGATGAATTGCATGGTGTCGTAGATGGCAAGGCCAGCCGTAATGACGCCACCGGGCGAGTTGATATAGATGTGAATGTCTTTGTCCGGATTTTCAGATTCCAGAAATAACAGCTGTGCCACGACCAGATTAGCCATGTGGTCTTCGACAGGGCCCACGATGAAAATCACGCGCTCCTTGAGGAGACGCGAGTAAATGTCGTATGAACGTTCGCCGCGTGCGGTCTGCTCGACCACCATTGGCACCAGATTTAAAGCTTTCGTTTCCATTATGTATGCCTGCCGCTGTTGCTTATGCGTTGTCGTTCATGTCCATCAGCTCCTCAAAGCCGATTTTTTCTTTTGTCACGTCGGCCGCGTCAATCAGCGCGGTAACCGCCGCTTCTTCAAGCACCATCATCTCGACCCGATGCATCATGTTGTGGTCGGATCGAATCTGGTTCGCCGCGGCGGCGCTGTCCTGCTGCCCGCTGGCGATAATGTCGATACGCGCATCAATCTGCTCGCGCTCAGCCTTGATCTCTTTAGATGAGATCACTTCACCAATTAACAAGCCCAGAGCAACCCGTTTTTGCGCTTCGGCTTCAAACGGCTCGCGCGGTGGCAACGGGGCGTCTGCACCGCCGCCCATGTGCCGCACACTATCGCGCTGCAGCGTCTCCACTTCCCGTTCCGCCAGTACTTTCGGCACGTCCACCGGATTGTGCTCGACCAGTGCATCAAATATCTGCTGACGCACTTCGTTACCGATGCGCTCAGAGGCCTCGCGCTCCATATTTCCGCGTACTGCCGCGCGGAAAGCGTCTACGCCGCCCTCGTCAATGCCAAATTCCGCCATAAACGCGTCGTCTACTTGTGGTAGCGACGGCTCGGCGACGGACTTGACCTTAACGTCAAAATGAGCGGTTTTGCCGGCCAGATGCTCGGCGTGATAATCGTCCGGAAACGCGACATCGACGGTTTTCTCTTCATTCGCGCTCATGCCAACCAGACCGTCTTCCAGGTCTTTAAGCAGCGCGCCGGCGCCCAGAACCAGCGGATAGTCTTCGCTGGCCCCGCCCTCGAACTTCTCGTCACCAATGCGGCCACTGAAATCGATCACCACGCGATCGCCTTGTGCGCTGGCGCGCTCGACGTCAACAAACGTGGAGCGCTGTTCACGCAGTTTTTCGATCATGGTGTCGATGTCCGCATCGCCCACGACCGTTTCCTTACGCGTCACCGGCAGACCGTCGACTTTGGCCAGTGTGATTTCAGGATAAATTTCAAAGGTTGCCGTGTACTCGAGGTCTTCGCCGTTTTTCAGCGGTGACGGCTCGAAGCGCGGGCTGCCCGCAGGATTAAGCTCCTGTTCGCGCACCGCTGACATAAAGGTGCTTTGCATCAGTTCGCCCATGACTTCACGACGCACAGAGGCACCGTAATGCTGGCGTACGACCTTGGCCGGAATCTTGCCAGGGCGGAAGCCTTTAATTTTGACCTGACGACCAACCTTTTGCAGGCGCTCAGTGATTTCTTTTTCTACCGTGTCTGCGGGAACCTGAACGCGCATTTTGCGTTCCAGTTTGCTCGACTCTTCAACCGTTACCTGCATGCTGACTAAACCTGCCTCTGGGTTAACTTAATGTATGGTGCGAAAGGAGAGACTCGAACTCTCACGGGTTACCCCACTGGAACCTAAATC
>CAYGSQ010000466.1:0-3397 GCA_964352435.1 uncultured Gammaproteobacteria bacterium
ATCCTGGGCTCGGCCGGCCCCGCCCTCGATCCGGTCGCGGCCGGCCGAGCCCAGGATCACGTCGTCGCCCGCCAGCGCCTCGATCCGCTCGTCGCCGGGGGTGCCGGCCAGCCCGATATCGTCGCCCGGGGTGCCGCGGATCACCGGCACCGGAAGAATATCGGCGATCAGGATATCCGCCGCGGTCAGGGGCGTGCCGCTCTGTGCCGTGTGCTGCACGTCGATCACGGTGCCGTCCATGCCAGGCGGCACGCGCAGTGACGTGTCTTTCACGTCCGACGCCTTCTCACCAAAGATGGCACGCAGAAGTTTTTCCTCTGGCGTCAGCTGGGTTTCGCCCTTCGGCGTCACTTTACCCACCAGAATATCGCCGCCTTTCACTTCGGCGCCGATAAAGGCCACACCGGACTCATCCAGCTTGCCCAGCGCCGAGTCGCCCACGTTGGGGATATCGGCCGTAATCTCTTCGGAGCCAAGCTTGGTGTCGCGCGCGACACAGGTCAGCTCTTCGATGTGGATCGTCCTGAAGCGGTCTTCTTTAACGACACGCTCGGAGATCACAATCGAGTCTTCGAAGTTGTAGCCGTTCCACGGCATAAACGCGACCAGCAGGTTCTGGCCCAGCGCCAGCTCGCCCAAATCGGTCGACGGTCCGTCGGCCATGACGTCGCCCTTGCGAATCGAATCACCCGCACGCACCAGCGGACGCTGGTTGATGCACGTGTTCTGGTTGGAACGTGTGTACTTGGTCAGGTTGTAAATATCGACACCCGGTTCGCCCACAACGGTCTCGTCGTCATGGCAGCGAATCACGATGCGCGAGGCATCCACCGAATCGACAATACCGCCACGACGTGCCACGACCGTGACACCCGAGTCGACCGCCACGGTGCGTTCGATGCCGGTACCGACGAGCGGCTTGTCGGCGCGAAGCGTAGGCACAGCCTGACGCTGCATGTTCGAACCCATGAGGGCGCGGTTAGCATCATCGTGCTCGAGGAACGGAATAAGCGAGGCCGCAACCGACACAATCTGACGTGGCGACACGTCCATGTATTCGATGCGCTCGGGACCCACCATCGTGAACTCGTTCATGTGACGCGACGACACCAATTCATCTACGAACTCGCCCTTGTCGGTAAGCTGCGCGTTCGCCTGAGCGATCACGTATTCGCTTTCTTCGATGGCCGACAGGTACTCGATGTGCGCCGTCGCCTTGCCATTATTGACTTTGCGATAGGGCGTTTCGAGGAAACCGTACTCATTGGTCCGTGCGTACACGGCCAGCGAGTTGATCAGACCAATGTTTGGTCCTTCAGGCGTTTCAATTGGGCATACACGGCCGTAGTGAGTCGGGTGCACATCGCGCACCTCAAACCCGGCACGTTCACGCGTCAAACCACCCGGACCCAGTGCAGATACGCGACGTTTGTGCGTGACTTCCGACAGAGGGTTGTTCTGATCCATAAACTGCGACAGCTGGCTGGAGCCAAAGAACTCTTTGACTGCGGCCGCGACCGGCTTGGCATTGATCATTTCCTGCGGCATCAAACCTTCGGCTTCTGCCTGTGTAAGACGTTCTTTGACCGCACGCTCGACGCGCACAAGACCAATGCGGAATGCGTTTTCAGCCATCTCGCCGACGCTACGCACGCGACGGTTACCGAGGTGATCGATATCGTCGACCAGGCCGTTACCGTTACGAATAGCGATCAGCGTTTTGAGCACATCGATGATGTCTTCTTTTGACAGCACGCCGTCACCGGTGGAGTCTTTACGACCCACACGACGGTTGAACTTCATGCGACCAACGGCTGACAGATCGAAGCGTTCCGGATTGAAGAACAGGTTCTGGAACAGGTTCTCGGCGGCGTCTTTGGTCGGCGGCTCGCCGGGACGCATCATGCGATAGATTTCGACCAACGCTTCGAGGCGCGTCGTCGTTGAATCGATATTCAGCGTATTCGAAATAAACGGACCGCGGTCGAGATCGTTCACATACAGCGTCGCCAATTCCTTGACGCCGGACTCCATGATGGTCTCGAGCAGTTCTTCGATAATCTCGTCGTTGGCCTTAGCCAGCAGCTCACCGGTTTCCCTATCGACGACATCATGGGCAAGGATCTTGCCGATCAGGTATTCCTGGGGCACCACCAACTTGGTCAGGTTGGCGTTTTCCATATCGCGAATGTGACGCGCAGTGATACGACGCCCGGGTTCAACCAGCGTCTTGCCCTTGACCTGAATCGGGAACGTTGCGGTCTCACCACGCAAGCGCTCAGGCACCAGCTTCATGCTGATGTCTTTCTTGGTGAACGTGAATACGTTCGTGTCAAAGAACGTGTCGAGGATCTCGTTGTTGTCGAGGCCCAGTGCACGCAGGATGATCGACACCGGCAGTTTGCGGCGACGATCAATACGCGCGAACACGCTGTCCTTAGGATCGAATTCGAAGTCGAGCCACGAACCGCGATAAGGAATCACCCGGGCCGAGAAAAGAACTTTACCAGACGAGTGCGTCTTGCCACGGTCGTGATCGAAGAACACGCCCGGTGAACGATGGAGCTGCGACACAATGACGCGCTCCGTACCATTAATGACGAACGTACCGTTCGCCGTCATCAGCGGCATTTCGCCCAGGTACACTTCCTGTTCGCGAATGTCTTTTACCGGCTTCTTGGCGCCGGACGCCTCTTTGTCATAAATGACCAAACGTACTTTGACGCGCAGCGGCGCGGCATATGTCAGCCCGCGCAGCTGACATTCCTTGACGTCAAACACGGGCGTACCGAGCCGATAGCTGACGTACTCAAGAGCCGCATTGCCAGAGTAACTGACAATCGGGAACACCGTATTAAAAGCCGCATGCAGACCAATGTCGCCACGATCGCTTTCAGGCTTGTCTTCTTGTAAGAACTTCTTGTAAGAATCAAGCTGGATCGATAGCAGATATGGCACATCCAAAATCGTTGGACGCTTGCCAAAGTCTTTGCGTAACCGCTTTTTCTCGGTAAAGGAATAGGCCATGTGAGACTGCCCTCATTGCACGTTAACGCCTTAGGCCGCTTGCCGCTTCGCAGCGCGCGCCGGGGAGGCGGAATCCCCATGAAAAAAATATTCGTTCTAAAGAAAGCGCGTCGCACGTGCGACGCGCTTCCATCATCAAGTGCTTACTTGACTTCGATCTCTGCGCCAGCTTCTTCAAGCTGCTTTTTGAGATCTTCGGCTTCGTCTTTCGACACGCCTTCTTTCACAGCTGCTGGTGCACTCTCGACCAGATCTTTGGCTTCTTTCAAGCCAAGACCGGTGATGGCACGAACGGCCTTAATGACAGCAACTTTGTTGCCGCCGAAGCTCTTCATGTGTACGTCGAATTCGGTCTGCTCTTCTGCCGCAG
>CAYGSQ010000467.1:0-3386 GCA_964352435.1 uncultured Gammaproteobacteria bacterium
GCGAAGTCACGCGTGTGGGGACGGTTCGCAGTGGCATCGAGTACATGATTGAGTTGGCGAATTGGTACCGTGAAACCAGCGCGACATCGAGTATTGGCTTCTTTCAGATCGGCGGCGGCATCGCTGGCGACTTTCCAATTTGCGTCGTGCCGATGCTCGAACAGGACATGCGTACACCGACCAGGCTGTGGGGCTATTTTTGTCAGATCAGTGATTCAACGACCAGCTACGGCGGTTACTCAGGCGCCGTGCCAAACGAAAAAATCACGTGGGGCAAGCTTGCCATCGATACGCCAAAACACGTGATCGAATCGGATGCGACGATCGTGGCGCCGTTGATGTTTAGCGCCATTCTCGAAGGCGGTGCCGAGTTGTCAGAGTCGTGAGCGGTGGTGACTCGACCGTGGCGTCTCTGGAAGCACGGCGCTGGACCACGGGCGACGCCGAGGCCCACTATCATCTGGAGGCCTGGGGCGGCGGTTTTTTCTCGATCAATGCGGATGGCCACATTCAGGTGGGCGTTGAAGATGCGCCGGCTTTTGACCTGCGTCGCGTGGTCGACGAGATACATCGGCGCGGTGTCGATCGACCGGTACTCATTCGCTTGCAGGATATTTTGGCGGCGCGCGTGCGTGCGCTAAATGCGGCGTTCGATGCGGCCCGCCGCGACTTCGACTACACGGCACCGTACCGCGGCGTTTACCCGATCAAAGTGAATCAAATGCACGAGGTGGTCGACGAAATTCTTGAAGCGGGTCGGCCCTACGACCTGGGCCTCGAGTGCGGGTCGAAGGCCGAGTTGGTGGCCGCGGTTGCGCTGCTGGAGGACGACGATGCCCTGCTAATCTGCAACGGCTACAAGGACGATGCCATGCTCGGGCTGGTGCTTGATGCGCAGTCGCTGGGCAAAAGTGTCGTGCCAGTGATGGAGAAGTTCGACGAGTTTGAGCGCTTGCAGACCTTGGCCGCGCAGCGTGGTTTGGTGCCACGCTTTGGCGTGCGCTTGCGCTTGACCGTCAGTAGCGCTGGCCACTGGGCAGACAGCTCAGGCGATCGTTCCAAGTTTGGCATCTCGCTGGGCCAGCTTGTGCAAATCGCACAGCGCCTGCGCGAAACGGATTGCAGTTCATCGCTTGCACTCCTGCACTGTCACCTTGGCAGTCAGATCCCGGATATTCGCACGTTGGCGGAGGGTGTCCGTGAACTTGCTCAGGTCTATGTGCAGCTGTGCGCTGACGGTATTCGGCCTACCTATCTGGATGTTGGCGGCGGGCTGGGCGTTAATTACGACGCCGGCGTTGGTGGTGCCGCCGAAACCTCGATCAACTACACGTTACAAGAGTACGCCAACACGGTGGTAAGCACCGTGGCCGAGTGCTGTGAGGTGGCCGAACAACCGTGTCCCACACTGATCACTGAAAGCGGGCGCGCGTTGACCGCCCACCATTCTGTACTGGTCGTGCCGGCGGTAGGTGCCTACGGCCCTGCAACCGATCATGCGGACATCGAAGTCAATGAAGATGACGATGCGTTGGTGCAGGCGCTGGACGATACCTGGCAATCGTTGGCGCAAGCCGCTTCGCCGGGGGTGCGCGATTTGCTGGCGGCTTATCATGACGCCTGTGCCCGGCGACGTGATGCCAACGATGCGTTCCGCATGGGCTATCTGTCGCTGGACCAGCGCGCGCGCGTGGACTCAATGTATTTCCGCGTGTGTCGTCACATCGAGAAGATTGTTGCTCAGCTGGACGCCCGGACGCTGCCGGCCGAGTTGGCGCAATTGTCGCATCTGATGGTCGACCAGTATTTGTGCGATTTCTCCGTTTTTCAGTCGATGCTCGATCACTGGGCATTGGGTCAGCGTTTTCCAATTGTGCCGCTGCAGCGTCTCGATGAAAAACCGGACCGCAAAGCGGTGCTGGTCGACCTGACCTGCGATTCGGACGGCAAGGTGGCGCGCTATGTGTCCTATGATGACGAGCAGAGTTATCTTGACGTGCACGCATTGCGTGACGGCGAACCGTACTACTTCGGGTTCTTCATGATGGGGGCGTATCAGGACATCATGGGTGATGCGCACAATCTGTTCGGGCGCGTCAGCGAAGTGCATGTCTATGCAGATGCAGAGGAACCTGACGGTTTCTACATCGAGAAAATTCTGCCCGGTGCGCAAGTGCAGGACATGCTGCGACAAGTGCAGTACTTTCCCAATGATTTGCAGCGTCGCATGGGCGATATTATTCGGCGCAAGGTACAAGATAAATCGTTGCGCGCGCGGGACGGCGTAGAAATTCTGGAGCGCTATCGGGCATTGTTTTCGAGCTCACCGTATCTGCACCTGAACGACCCTGTGCCCGAGGTGCCTGCAGATCAGGCACCGGCGGTGACGGACGAAGCACAATGAGCACGCCGCAAACGGTCACGATTGCGGCGATCCAGACTCAGCCCTGCGACGATGCCGCCATGAGCCTCAGGCACGCGGTTGAACGCGTGCGCGAGGCGGCCGCCAATGGCGCGCAGGTGATCTGTCTGCCCGAGCTTTTTTTGGGTCACTATTTTTGTCAGCACGAGGACGCGGCAGAGTTCGACCGGGCAGAAGCGGTACCGGGGCCGACCACCGATGTGTTCGTCGCGCTGGCCAAAGAACTTGACGTGGCCATACTGGTGTCGCTGTTCGAGCAGCGTGCGGCGGGTCTGTATCACAACACTCTTGCGGTGATCGACGGCCCGCGCGGCTATGCGGGCAAGTACCGCAAGATGCATATTCCGGATGATCCCGCGTACTACGAGAAGTTTTATTTTACGCCGGGTGATTTGGGGTTTAAGTCGTTTGCATTGCCGGCCGCGCACGTCGGGACACTGGTGTGCTGGGATCAGTGGTACCCGGAGGCGGCACGACTCACCGCACTGCGCGGCGCGCAGATTCTGTTCTACCCGACGGCCATTGGCTGGCATCCGGCGGAGAAAAACGAGTTCGGCGAAGCGCAGCATCAGGCATGGGAAACGATGCAGCGTTCGCATGCGATCGCCAATGGCTGTTTTGTGGTGGCGGTCAATCGTGCGGGTCACGAGCCCTCACCGATGGGTGGCGACGGTATTGAGTTTTGGGGGCAAAGCTTTGTCGTCGGTCCGGACGGCAGTGTTTTGGCACGTGCCAGCGTCGCCGATGCACAGACCTTAATCGTAACGCTCGATCTTGCAGACATCGCGCGCGCTCGCCATGGATGGCCGTTTTTGCGCGATCGCCGTATTGACGCGTATCGCCCGCTTGAGCAGCGCTACCTTGACGACTGAGGGATTGCGCCTGCCTGCCGAGTGGGAGCCGCATGCGGCGACGGCTTTTACGTGGCCACAAAATGCGGACACCTGGCATCAGGGCCTCGATG
>CAYGSQ010000468.1:0-3386 GCA_964352435.1 uncultured Gammaproteobacteria bacterium
AGCTCTACCTCGACAATCTGCATATCGTCGCCAAAAATTTCGTAGTCCACCTCATGGCATTTCATGCGCTTCACTCCTGTGGTTAGTTCGCAAACAATGGCCACCTATGATGAGCTGCACATCGTGCGTGTCAAGCCGTGCTGTTAGTCTGCGATGGGCGCACCGCTTGGCACACGCAGCGGCACCGTATGACGCAGATCAACGCTGCTGCGGTCCGTCAACGCATGCAGGAACGACACCAGCAGTCCAACATGGTGATCCGATAAAGGTGTAGGTGTGAGCTCGCAGGCAGCTGCCAGCGCCGTTCGCGACGCCTGGTCGTTGTGGACCAGATAATCGAGCGCGCTCAGGTCGGCACGTGGCGGCAGCGTGGCATCGCCGGGGGCGTATTTATCGAGGGAGGTAAGTGGGTCAAGATGGTGCCGCACGACCGATTCCAGCGTGGGCAACGCACCATCGTGCCCCCAGGGCCCGGTGAGCGCGACGTTGCGCAGCGTCGGGACACGGAAACGGTATTTGTCTTGCGCGGCCAAGGTGACGCGCTCGCGCCCAAAATCATCATGTCCCATAAAACCATCGCCTTTGCCGGGGCCGATTTGTGGCATCGCGATTGCGGCAAACTGGTGATTGGTTTGAAACACGCCACTATGGCAAGCGCCGCAGCCGGCCTCGCCGTAGAACAGGATCATGCCGCTGCGCGCGCGCTCACTAAGTGCTTCCTCGTCGCCGCGCAGGAACTGGTCAAAGGGGCTGGCGTCGGCGCGAAACGCGGTCGCCTCGAAAGCCGCGATAGCATTGGCCGCGTGGACAAACGTGATGTCCTGCGCCGAGTGCACAGTGTCGAAGGCAAGCGCGAACCCGCGAGCATACTGCGGCACGGAACGCAGGCGATCGGCCAGTTGGGCCCACACCCCGTTGGGGCCAGCCAGATCGCCGGCAACGGCGGCATCGGCAATCGGGTTTTCGCCGAACTGGCCCGCCATTTCAGTCGCGGAAGTGACGGGAAACATCGCCTGTGCCGCGAGGACATTGTCCAGACCCAGCGGCAACTCGTCGCCTGCGGGATTGAGAAAGCCGCTGGGCTGTGTCGCGTCCTGCACCAGTCGGCCGTCATGGAACAACGTGGTGAACTCGCGCGCGCCCAGGTTAAACAGGGGCGGCGCATTGCGTGGCACACGTTCGTGGATCGAACCATTCCCGACGCCCGTATCCCGGGTGACACCAAGACCATGCCCGCCTTCGCCGACCGGCAATGACAGACCGTCGCCGGTGTCGGCCAGCGCGTGATGACAGGTCGCACAGGAAATATTGCGGTTCCCGCTGAGAATTTTGTCGTAAAAAAGCTGACGACCCAGCGCCACCTTGGCACGGGCGGGACGCCCGCCATCGTAAAAATCGCTGTCTTGCGGCGCAGGAGGCAGCGCATGAGCGGTGGAGAACAAGAGCATCAGAACAACGAATGTAAAACGCGAAACAAACAACATGGCATCGACTCCATCAATGGTCAGGGAGTCATAAGCCTAGTGCTGTATCGCGCCGCCCGCCGAGTGTTGTTTCCGGCGAATCTGCTTACATTCGCACGCCAAGCCGAGCCTGCAAAACACTCGACCGCCATGTCATGCGCGCTGAAACCGTCAAGGCCAAACCTTGGCCACAGGCGCACGCAACGCGCCGCATTGGCATTGGCAATACTGTCTTGAATGAGCGGGTACGTGGACCGCGCCCTATCTCTGCCTTTGTTCCCCGCAGCCTGAAGCGAACGCGTTTAGCCGCGGCGTCGACGCGCCAACCAGACACCCAGCGCAAACACGCCGCCAAAGCCCAACGCGCCGCCACCGCCGCCCGAGTCAACCATGACCGTTGGTGTGGGTGGGTTGGTTACCGTATTTACGGGCGGCAGCAAATTGGTGTTGGTGCTGACCGCTGTGTCGGTGACCACAATGGCCGAGATAATCATAAAGTTGTCCCCATCAGGGTCGCCCATATTGTCGAAGTCACGCAGCGGCAAGTTGGTCAAGCCCGTGCCGAAATTAAACTGCGTTAGATCGCCAATGGCGTCGACCACATCCATTCCGTTGTCCATCACGACACCGAAAACAGTAAAGCCGCCGTTATCGCCGTTGAGTGTCGCGCTGTTGTCAACGAGTGAGATAAACCACTGGCTGGTCGCGCTGTTGGGCTGCCCACCCACTTTGGCCATGGCAATCGTGCCGCGCACGTTTGACAGCTCGGGCTCGTTGGCCACGGCCGCATTGGTCGGAATATTCATCAAAGGCAAGGTTCCGTCAAACGTAAAATTGCCACCCTGAATAACGAAATCGGTGACCGAACGGTGCACGATGGAGTCGGTGAATGCACCGTTGTTCACGTAATCCAGAAAGTTGGTCACGGTTGCGGGCGTCGTCTCATCGAACAGATTGACGGAAAAGTTGCCCAGCACCGTTTGAAATTCGACCACAGTGGCCTGCGCAGCGGGTGTGATCGCCAGCGCAAGAAAAGAACACGTACCGGCAACGCGGCGGACGAGTGGTTTGCAGTGAGTCATTGTGGAAGTCATCCTCGGAATTAGAAGGCGAAAAATCAGGGCGCAGAATATAGCGTTCGACGCAGCGGTGCCAAATAAGTTGCACCGGCAGTATAGGCGCTGTTAATCACGCTGCCATCCAGACGGGGTGAACCGATCGGGCTGACCCGCTTGTGCACCTGCGTCAGCTGGTCGGGAAGTGACCGCGCCTAGGCGTTGCCACGCAGGTTGGCGATAAATGCGTTGGCCTCGTCGATGGCGCTTTGCATGTCGCGAATCAGTGCCTGCACCTGACCGTCAATGGTCGCCACCTGGCCACGCAACGCGGTCAACGCCTGCGCGTTGAGGCTATGCTTGAGAAACAGACGGTTGTCTTCCAGCACGTTCATGACCGGATCGACACGATCGCGCGCTGTTTGCATACGCTGGCGCATCGCCGTGTACTGACGCCGTGCAAGCGCCAGTTTTTGCGTTTGGTCGGCGCGTAGCGTTTGACTGGTGTACAGCTTGAGCTCGCCTTCCCATTCCTTGAACAGGTCGCGACTGACACGATCAATGGCGCTCAGTCGATCATCGAGATCGTCACGCGCATCCGTCGAGCGATCGACCGCCTTGTCCAGCGCGCGATAGCGTTTTTCGAGCTCTCCGCCGTCGTGATCGATAAGTTCGCTGAGGGCTTCATACGCCGTCACCAGCTCCTCGCGGGTTTCATCCTGCGCATCGCGGGCATCTTCAACGCGATCGACCAGGATGTCTCGCTTCTCAATACCTACTTTTTCCAGCGCAGAATACTGCACCGTGGCGCAACCGCTCAGCAGCAAAAGCGCGGCAACCAGACAAATTCTTGCCATTAAACAACGGC
>CAYGSQ010000469.1:0-3383 GCA_964352435.1 uncultured Gammaproteobacteria bacterium
CATTGGTACCGTGCATGCGATTGCGATGGCTAACGCCTGCGAGATGGCCGCAGGCACGCTCACCGAAGCGGCCACGCCGCCCGCCATGCGCTGGATACCACGCGGCATGCAGATCGACTACCGGGCGAAAGCCACGACCGGCGTGCGCGCCGTAGCATGGTTGTCAGAGCCAATCGCGGATCGCGGATCATTTGACGTCGTGGTACCCGTTGATGTGCTGGACGAGGCCGACCAGGTCGTCGTGCATGCGGATATTTCAATGTACTTATCGCCGAAACCACCACGGGCTTCGGGCACGTGAACCCGTTTACTAAATTGCAGGACGCGCTTCTAAGCGAAGAAACCCGCGCCATGATTGATCGCCTGCCAGCGGTGACCGGCGATTTCGCTCGCGACCCCTGGGGCTTCGACAAAGACAAAACCCATCTGATGTTTGCCGCGTGCAAAAAACTGTACGACGACTATTTTCGGGTGCAGACCATTGGCCTTGACAAGGTACCGACCAAAGGCCGCGTGCTTCTCATTGGCAATCACAGTGGACAGTTGCCGATGGACGGTGTGCTGATTGGTATGGCGATGGCCACCAATCCAAACGGTCCGCGGGCCGCTCGCGCGATGATCGAACGTTTTTTCCCAACCGTCCCGTTCGTGGGCAACATGCTCAATCACATGGGCGCGGTGGTCGGCGATCCGCACAACTGCACGCGTATGCTTGAAAACGAGGAAGCCATCGTTGTCTTCCCCGAAGGGGTGCGCGGATCAGGCAAGCCCTACCGTGAACGCTACCAGCTCAAACGCTTCGGCAACGGCTTCATGCATCTGGCGATGAATCACCGCACACCTATCGTTCCGATTGGCGTGGTCGGATGTGAAGAAACCATGCCGTCACTGGCGAACATTGAGCCGTTGGCCAAAGCGCTTGGGCTGCCGTACTTTCCGCTGGCCCTGCCCGTACCGCTACCTGCGCGCGTGACGCTTAGTTTTGGCGACCCCATATTCTTTGATGACGATGCGACCAGCGAAGAAGAGGTGACCGCGCGAGTCGAGCAGGTTAAAGACGCTATCCGCGTTTTGTTGAAAGACGGGCTGGCGGCACGTGAGAGTGTTTTCTGATGCCGCGCAAAAAGCGACCAACTGTCATGGTGACCGGCGCAGCCGGTGCGCTGGCGCGTCAAATAATTCGGCGTCTGCGCGATGAGGTGGATATCGTCGCAGTCGATTTCCGGCGCCGTGTGCGCATAGATGCGAAAACACCCAGCTATCAGGGCGACCCGAACCGACGGGAGTTTGAGGACGTATTTCGCAAGCACGATATTACCGCGGTCATACACCTTGGACGCATGGAGTCTGATGAATTAACCGCTGAGCGGCGCTATAACGCCAACGTGCTGGGCACGCAGCGTTTGTTCCGTTTGTGCAGCCAGTATGGCGTCAAACAGATTGTCGTGATGTCGACGTTTTACGTTTACGGCGCCAGCCCCTACAACCCCGCATTGCTGGGTGAGGATGCACCACTCAAGGCGTCGGGGCTGACGATGGATCTGATTGACTCCGTCGAGCTTGAGAACCTGGCAGCGGTTGCGCTGTGGAAACATCCGGAGTTACATCTGACGGTATTGCGACCCTGCCACATTGCCGGGCCGCGCGTACGTAATACTATGAGCCAGCTGCTCGATCAACCGATTGCACCGATGCTGGCGGGTTTTACACCGATGATGCAGTTCATACATGTGGATGACATGGCGCGCGCGACGATTGAGGCGTTCCGGCAAAATCATCCGGGGATCTACAACGTGGCACCCGCCGAATGGATGGGTTACCACGACGTGCTTCGCGCCAGCGGCTGTACCGCGTTGCCGGTACCGTCTGTGCCACCGGCGGTGCCGGCACTGATCAGTCGCCTCATTCGCTGGCGCGCGTTTCCGCGCTACCTGATCAATTATCTAAAGTACCCGGTTTTGATTGACGGCGCGCACTTCGATCAAGTGTTTGGTTTTTCCTGCGAACGTGATCTGGACGATATTCTGAGCTATTACCGCGGGCGCAAGCGCGCGGCGTCCACTTAGTGGAGGCATCGCGGCGGCGACGTATCGCAACGCTGGCACTGCCCATTATTGGCGGCATGGTGTCGCAGAATATTCTCAACGTTGTTGACACGGCCATGGTGGGTTCCCTCGGGGATGCGGCACTGGCGGCCGTGGGCATCGGCGGTTTCGTCGCCTTCATGTCGATGGCGTTGATTCTTGGGATTTCATCCGGTGTTCAGGCAACGTCGGCGCGCCGCGTGGGTGAGGGGCGTCTCGATCGCGCAGCCGTACCGCTTAACGCCGCACTCCTGATTGTCGTTATCACCGGGCCGCTGCTATCGCTGGTGCTGTATTTGATCCTGCCCTCGGCATTTCCGCTGCTCAACAGCGACCCCGATGTGATCGAACAGGGCTTGCCCTATTTGCAGTGGCGCGTGCTCGGCATCTTGTTTGTGGGTATTAACTTCGCGTTTCGCGGCTACTGGAATGCCATCGATCGATCCATCCTGTACATGTCGACACTGATTGTCATGCACGCCGCCAATATCTTTCTGAACTACGTATTTATTTTCGGCCATTTTGGTGCGCCGGCGATGGGCGTGGGTGGTGCAGGGCTTGCCAGTGCGTTGTCGACGGTGGTGGGTGCGGGCCTCTATATTTTTCTTGGTTTCAAGTATGCGCGCGGGTCGGGGTTTATGCAGGGGCTGCCCGCGCGTAGCGAGATCTTGACGCTCACAAGACTGTCGTTACCTGCATCCTTGCAACAGTTTTTTTTTGCGGCGGGTTTTACCACGCTCTATTGGATTATTGGTCGCATTGGTACTCTGGAACTTGCCGCCGCGAGTGTTATTGTTACCGTGATGCTGGTGTCTATTTTGCCGGGCATGGGGTTTGGTCTGGCCGCGATGACGCTGGTGGGGCAGGCGCTTGGACGTGGCGATGTGGAAGGTGCATCGGCATGGGCGTGGGACGTCGTACGGGTGGCTGTGGTGGTGCTGATTGTCCTTGGCTTGCCGATGATTGTCGTGCCCGATCTGGTGATGCGACCGTTTATTCACAATCCCGAAACGGTGGAGCTGGCCAGATTGCCCATGCGACTGGTCGGTTTATCCATGGCGTCTGAGGCCACCGGCCTGGTGCTCATGAACGCGTTACTCGGAGCGGGCGACGCGCGCCGCGTGATGCTGGTGTCGATTGGCTTTCAGTGGCTGATCTTCTTGCCGCTGGCGTATCTGATTGGTCCTGTTTTTGGTTTTGGTCTTCTGGGCGTGTGGTCGCTCAATGTCTTGTATCGCGCTGCGGTCGCCGGGGTCTTCGTGCTGATGTGGCAGCGACGCAAGTGGTCGGGCATTGCGG
>CAYGSQ010000470.1:0-3383 GCA_964352435.1 uncultured Gammaproteobacteria bacterium
GTCGATGAAGCAAGTGCCGGCCCAGCGTCTGGAAGATGTTCTGGTGTCGCTGGGACTCAACGATTTGACGGCGATGGTGACGCAGGTAGGCCTTGGCGAGCAACTCGCGCCGCTGGTCGCCCGTCGCCTGGTCGGCGACGACGAAGCTACTCGCCATCCGGTTGAAGGCGACGCTGGCACCATCCTGATCGCCGGTACCGAGGGCATGGTGGTCACGTTTGCCAAGTGCTGCTCGCCAATCCCGGGCGATCCGATCATGGGCTATCTGAGCAAGGGCCGGGGTGTTGTGGTCCATCGCAACGAGTGCGGCAACCTGACCGAGTATCGCAAACAGCCCGAAAAATGGATCACCGTGGCCTGGGAGCAGGGCATAGACCGCGAGTTTTCGGTCGAGCTGCGCGTCGACTCGCTCAATGAACTCGGCGTGCTGGCCGCGATTGCCCGGCGCATTTCCGATGCCGGTTCCAATATTGAGCATGTGTCGGTCAATGAGCGTGAGGAAGACGCGTCCGAGATGAGTTTTATCGTGAAAGTGCGCAACACCACACACTTGGACGAAGTCATGCGCCGCATCGACTCGATGCAGGACGTCATGCGCGTGACGCGGGTCTGCGACTAGCCTGGTCCGCTCGGCTGACGCTGAGCGCAGCGCTTTTTGGCGCGGGCTCAATCAAAAAAGCCAGTCGTTCGACGGGCTTTTTTGTGGGCGGCAACGTGACCAACGCTAGTCGTCGTTATCCGCTATGCGGGCTTCAAGCTTGAGAATCTGGCGCCCGATCCACTGCACGCGTCGGTCCAGGCGAGCACGATCGATATCCACCGTCTTGCGGGCCTCGTCGTCCAACTCGCCTTTGAGTTGCGCATCGAGTGCGGCCGTTTCCGCCATGCTCTTGTCGCGCTCCTGGCGCATGCTCTCCAGGTTTTCGGCCTGATTGGCCTTGTCGAAAACCAGATCGTCCGGGCCAATATCGGTGTCGGACGTCGCAGGTGCGTAGTCCGGCGCTTTTGGAATGAACGACCGTTTCACCGGGTATTCGCGCAGGCTATGGATGGCAGGTGATGCGATTTCGATGCCGGCCTCATGCAGCATGTCCATCGTGTTGGCGCGCAACTGGCGGCGTTTTTTGATCAGGTACTGCAGATCCGTCAGCAGCCCGGCGATCGCATAGCTGACCGAATAGTCGCCCAAGCCGCGAATTTGCACGAACGGGCTCTCGAGTCCGGCGCGCGTGGCGGCTTCGATGAGCAGACCCTCAATTTCAAATCGCGGGACGTCGTAGCCAAGGGACACCTCGACACTCAAAATGGTGCCCGATTTGCGCAGCGTCTTGATCGGGTTGGTCACCATAAACAGATTGGACAGCGTCGTCAGATCGCGATCTTCTGTCTGGATTTCGGTGTGCAGCAGGTCCATCTCAGAAATGCGGCCGAAATGCTCACCGACGTGGACGTAGTCGCCCGGGCGGCAGCTTTTTGTCATACGCAGCATAATGCCGGCCATGGCGTTGCCCACGATGGTGGTTGACGATAGCGCAATGGTTGCCGAAACAATGATGCCAAACAGGCTGAGCAACTGACCCCGCAGCCCGTCGCCGATGGGCACCATAATAATGCCGAGCAATATGGCGAACATCGTAAGCCCAAGCATGATGAGCTGGCGGCGAAACTGTTGGTGTGGCCGGTCTTCGTAGTACGTCAGTGCACGTCGATGGGCGAAATAAAGCCCGCCGCCAAGGGCCGCGAAGACCAGCGCAGACAGTGCGAGCGTCTGAATAAAGTCAACTACATTCATTGAGAAGTTTCCAAAGTGAGGGGGCGTTCCATGACAAAGTCGTCCATGACAAAACCGCCGCCAATGTCGAAGACCTGAGCCCGCGTCTTGCGGAACTGGTTTTTTTCATAAAAGCGGATGGCACGTGCGTTGCCAATGTTCACGGTCAACGACAGGCGCGTGGCGCCGCGCGAGCGTGCATCGTCACAAATGGCGTTGAGCGCATGCATGCTTGCACCGCCGCCGCGTTCTGGAGCCAAAATGTAGAGTTTGCTCAAGTAACTGACGTGCTTGTCGCCATCAAATCGAACAGCTGCATAACCGACCCGCTGGTCATCGCGACATACAAACCAGTAGTCCATGCCTTCGCGCATTTGCGCGGCCATGGCCGCGGCGCTTTGCAAATGTTCGAGCATGTAATCGATCTGCGCCTGGGTGATCATGTCGCTGAATGCTTCGGGCCAGATTATCGCGGCCAGAGCAGCGATGTCCGGGGCGTCGTCAACGGTCGCAGGTTGCAAGCTTATGATGGCGGCGTTTTTGTTGTGTCGAACGTTCATGATTGCATTATAGTAACGCAATGAAAAAACAAGCGATCTCAACGACGGGCGCGCCTGCGGCGATTGGCACTTACTCACAGGCTGTACGCACGGGCAATACGGTCTACTTTTCCGGCCAGATCCCGCTCGACCCGAGCACCCAGCAAATGGTGGAAGGCGATTTTCCGGTGCACGCGCGCCGCGTGTTTGACAACCTCAAAGCCGTTGCCGAAGCGGCCGGCGGCACGCTGGACCACATCGTAAAACTCAACGTGTATTTGCTTGACCTGGCGAATTTCGCCGCAGTAAATGAGTGCATGTCGGCCTATTTCAGTGAGCCCTACCCGGCACGGGCTGCGGTCGCGGTAAGCCAGTTGCCCAAAGATTCGATCATCGAAGTCGATGCCGTGATGGCGTTGCCTGCGGCCTGATCTTCCACGCACGCACGCGTGACGGCGCCCGTGACCGAATCATCCAACGCAGCCGCATCGGTCACCCAACTCAAGGGTGTGGGGCCGGCGCTGGCACAGAAGCTCGAAAAGCTTGGCATTTACACCATTGTCGATCTGCTTTTTCATCTGCCGTTGCGCTATGAGGACCGGTCACGTGTCTACGCCATCGGCGGCCTGATCGCCGGTCGCCGCGCGGTTATTGATGCGCAAGTAGAGCTGGCAGAGGTGGTTTTTCGTGGCCGTCGTTCTTTGTTGTGTCGCGTTAGCGATGCGACCGGACAGCTCACATTGCGCTTCTTTTATTTTTCTCGCGCGCAGCAGCAACAGCTCAAGCGCGGCACGCGTATACGCTGCTTTGGCGAGGTGCGCCGCGGACCGGCCGGGCTTGAGATGGTCCACCCTGAATATCGTTTAATGCGCGAGGCACAAGCGGCACCGGTAGAGGAATCGCTGACGCCGATCTACTCGATGACCGAGGGCGTGGGGCAGGGCAGGTTGCGTGCGCTGACCGATCAGGCTTTGACGTGGCTCGCACAAAATCCAATCCCCGAACTACTGCCGGACGGGAGCTTCACCGCCGCGCCCAAGCTGTCGCTCGACGATGCATTGCGGCTGGCACAC
>CAYGSQ010000471.1:0-3378 GCA_964352435.1 uncultured Gammaproteobacteria bacterium
CGGTTCAGCCGACATCCCGGCGACCTGTGCCTTGGACAGACACCGGGGTGGGTGTCTATCCACTCACCCGAAGCGGCGCTCGCCCTAGATGTTCACCAACGATCATCAGTTATGCAGTTTTGATCTAATATGGATTCAATCTCAGCCATAGAGATGTTAAAGATTTGTTGGCTGAGCGAGGAATCACCGTCCGCTAAAAATCACAAATCGTCGGCCCGGCACTTGGCCCTGGCGCAGAGAAAAATCCCAAACGCATCACCCCAAGGTCTTGGACATTGACCACACCGTCACCATTGAAATCGGCATCAGGACCCGCCGAGAAAAAGCGCTGACGCAGCAGCCCGAGATCGACGACATTGACGACGCAGTCGTTATTGAGATCCGCATCGCACACATTCCCAAAGCCATCGCTATCGGTGTCGCGCTGATTTGCGTTTGGCGCATCGAGGCAATTGTCCGTACTTTGGGGCACGCCATCGCCATCGGTGTCCACTTCCGCTGGTTCAAAACTCAAGTTGAGAAGAAACTCATCACCAAATTCGTCTTCGCGAGAAATTCGAATCAACACATCCTGCGCGCCGAAAAACGTTAGTTCCAGCGACGAATCGTCAAATCCAGAACAGTTAGCGCCGAAATCTCCGCTTGCGTCCTGCCAATCTTCGTTCGCTGCCAGCTCATTTGCCACCGTACCTGGTCCCCCGGTCACCGGATGTATGGAGAGTACCGTAAACACATCGCCAAAAAACTCCGATCCGCAAGTATCAACCCGCAGCTTGCCCGCACCGGGCACAGCGTAGCGATACCAAACATCCGGTTCGTTCGGAAAGTTGAAACTATCGGCGCTGCTGGAGCCATCTTTCGTTGCGCCAACAAACGTGCCCTGCACACTGCCAGGCCCGATGAGCGTAGCGTTGGCAAAGTCGTCATTCGCCATCGGCGGCGTGGGCGTGAGCGACAGGTTGAGAACGAAGTCTCCGATCGTGGTGGCGGCGGAACGCGAAATGCGAATTAGAACATCCTCGCCCGCGTCTAACGGCAGCGCAATACCCGCATCACCGTTTACAGGCGAGCACATTGTCGTATCGTCGTTGAACGTCAGCTCATTGACAATCGTACCTGCGTTACCGTCGTTGCTGTGCACGGTGAGCACCGTGTCCAGACCGGCCAGCGCTTCGCTGCCACACGTATCGGCATTAAAAATTCCCGCCTCGGTTGCACTGTATGCGTACCACACATCCGGTTGCTCCGGCGCGCCAGCCGAACCGGATCCGTCGTTGGTCGCGCCGACAAGCGTACCCACCACTTGCCCACTGCCGACCGTCTGGGCGTTAGTGAAAAGATCGTTCGATGGTGTTGGCAGCTGATCAAAAGACAGGTTAAGCGCAAAACTCTCCGAGGGAGCCTGCGACCGCGCCACTCGAATCAGCACAGTCTGCGCCACCACCGTCATGTCAAAGCTCAACGCAGAGTCCGCCGTATCCACGCAATTCGCCCCCGGGTCGCCGCCCGCGCCGTTCCAGTCGTCATTCACCGCCAACTGATTGGCTGTCGTGCCTGCGCCGCCGGCTGCGAGATGCACCGAAAGTGTCGTGTTCACGCCGCCAAGACTCTGGGAGCCACACGTGTTAACGCGCAGTGTGCCAGGTCCCGGCGGTGTGTAGAGATACCACATGTCGGGCTGGGTTGGATCTCCTACGGTGTTTGAGCCGTCGTTCGTTGCACCACGCAAAGAGTCAGTCAGGCTGCCAACGCCAATCTCCGTAGCATTAAAAAAGCTATCGTTGATCGGAGGCGGAAACTCAAACTTGAAGTAGATCTTGAATGCGCCAGCAAAATAATCCAAGTCGAACTTGCTGACCCGAATCAGTAGCGCCTGCCCGGCGGTTACTGCCAAAGCAAGCGCGGAATCGGTGGCGGTCGGACAATTGGCGGTTGGGTCACCGGAAAACTCCCACGAGTTGTTGGCTGCCAGCTCATTGAGAGCCGTGCCCACATCGCCAGTATCCGGGTGGACGGACAACACAGTGTCGATGA
Organism: uncultured Gammaproteobacteria bacterium; assembly: GCA_964352435.1. Lineage (GTDB taxonomy): Bacteria > Pseudomonadota > Gammaproteobacteria > Steroidobacterales > JBCCMA01 > JBCCMA01. Next base: position 2,035 of record CAYGSQ010000471.1, read on the forward strand.
AGCTCAAATTGAAACTACCGCAAGTGTCGATGCGCACGGTGCCGATTGCGGGTGCCGTGTAGCGAAACCAAACGTCCGGTTGGCCGGGTATACCGAATGACGCTGAGCCGTCACTGCTGGCGCCGTCGAGCGTGCCCTGAGTCAAGCCGGTTGCTATGGTCGGTGCGGCCGAATAAACATCGTTGGTCGGTGGCGGAATCGGTTCGAAGGCCACATTGAGATTGTAGGCACCATCGGACGCGGGACTAAAGCGCGACACGCGAATTAACAGCACATCACCATCGGTCACAACCAGTGCGATCGCCGAGTCGCGCGCGCTTGGGCAGTTGGCCGACGCATCACCGCCGGCGCTTTGAAAATCATCGTTGTACGCCAGTTCATTGGCTGCCGTACCTGCAACACCCAGATTGGCGTGCACAGACAAGACGCTATCGAGACCCTCCAAAGCCATCGTGCCGCAGGTGTTAACGCGTAAGACCCCGGTCGCCGGTGCCACATACGCATACCAAACATCGGGCTGTGGGACGCCGACGCTGGTGCTGCCATCGACGGTGGCACCGATCAAGCTGTCGGTAAAACTGCCCTCGCTGATCGGCAAGGCGTTAGCGAAGCTGTCGCTGACCGGCGTCATTGCGTCAAAGGAAAAACTTAAGAGAAAGTCGCCATCTGTCGCACCACTGGCGCGCGCCACACGTACGAGGAATGACTGGCCGGGTAACGTTGTCAGCACAACAGCCGAGTCGGTGCCGCTTGGGCAAGCCGCCCCGGGGTCGCCGCCAGCGTCCGAAAAGTTATCATTGAGTGCGAGTTGATTGTCCGCAGTGCCTGTCTCCCCGTGGACATAACTGTGCACGGATAGCACCGTATCAAGCCCCGTCAGCGCATGGCTGCCGCAGGTATCGATGCGCAGCGTGCCGCCAACGGATGGCGAAAAGAACTGGTACCACACATCGGGTTGCGTCGCGCCCACGCCATTGGTGCCGCCATCGTTAAATGCGTTGGACAACGTGCCCTGAAAATTGTTTGTCGTGACCGACGCACCGGCCGCAAACGGAAAGTTGTCGTTGTGGGGCGGCAGGGCGGCAATAGCTGCCGTCGCGTCCGCAATGCCGCTACCGCACTGCGCGCAAGTCGTGGGAAAGGGTCGTGCCGTACTGGTAAGGATGAATTCCATCTGTTCGACCGTCATGTTCGGCGCACCCTCCAACATCAGCGCCGCAAGTCCCGCGACGTGGGGCGCCGCCATACTGGTGCCCTGATAGAAATCCCAACTAAACCCTGCCGGCACGGTGGTGCCTGCGTTGAGTGTCGAGTAAACGCCATCCGCCGGGATCACATCCGTTT
>CAYGSQ010000472.1:0-3376 GCA_964352435.1 uncultured Gammaproteobacteria bacterium
GTTTCTGGCTGATCGAATGACAATGCTACGATGCCCGACGGGTAAACATGGGCGGCATCAACATTCCCGATTGCCGATGGGAACATAAGATAGCCATCCAGATAGCGCGTAAAAGAATCGCCGCTCAAGTTGTACGCGATCAAGTCGTCAGTGTAGTAGTCGTCGCCATCGATTGTCCTGTCGGCGTTGATCGAGAAAATGAGCGTATTACTGCCCAGCATATGCACGGCGTCAGCGCCAACACCGCCGCCGAGGCGGGACGCCGCCAGCAACAAGGTCGACGAATTGTCAGACGGGTCAAACTTGAATATGTCCCCGCCCGAAAAAGACTGCCCGCCGGCTGCGACGCCGTCGCGCGTGGCCAAAATATAGCTGCCGTCCGCATCCACAAAAATTGCAGTGAGATTGGCATCGGTAGGCACCAGTACATTGGCCGCAACTAATTGCGGTGACGCGTTGGGTACCGAGGAGTCGAAAGCAATTGCGTCACCCCGCGCGAAGGTCTGCGCGTCGACGTCAACACTATTATCAAAAGACAACAGCATTGGCAGCAACTCTGAACTCGGGTTGGCGCATATGGTGCCGCATTCGCACGCGTATTCAATTGTCAACCGTGGTCGTTCGTCCTCTTCGTCCCACTGACCGCTTGCAAACTTGTTTTTGACATCGTCGATTGCGGGGTCCGCAATAAAAATCAGTCCATGGTTATCGCTGCCCGAGAACCAGCGTTGCACGATGGACGTAATGTCAGCCGACGCAGGCCCGACGGCCATCGGCCGCAAGACACCGCTTGTTTCGGCGTCGTAATCGCCGCCACGATTTGCCCACTGGCCGAAAAAACCACCGACACTGTCAATCCAGTTGACGTCTTCTTCGTCCCAGCGCCGCGTCACTCGATGTACGAACACATTGGACACTGTGCCGTCAAATGCGGTGACCGTAAGCGTGATCGTCGCGCTTAGAATTTGCGCGCTGTCCGGTAGATCGGGGAGTGTAAATTGGAGCAGCGTACGGACTTCATCATCGGCCATCGAGCTCGTCTCGTGCTGGTCTCGATCAAAGTGATTGTGATCCTGTTTGTCTGATTTACCTTCGATTTCTGTATCCTGATCATCGGGCGTCATCCTCACTTCTAGCGTCTGGCGAGTGCCATAAACGGGATTGCCGGAGGTCGTCGCGGACATCTGATTACCCAGTGCATCGCGCGCTGTGGTCAGGATGGTGACGGGCGAACCGCTGTCTGGCGCAATCTCGGTACGATAGGCCGCTGTGCCAATCCGTGTGCCCACAGCGCTCGGGTAGTTGGCACAGCTTGTGTTGTTGGCCAGTGACCAGCGCGCATTTTGAACACCTGCCTCTACGGCATACAACAGCGACTGATGATTGCTTTGAGAGCGCACGGCCGAATAGTCGACGTGGGTATCATCAACCAGCGTCCAAACCACCGCTGACATGGCGACCATCAGGAACAGTACACCGATGAGGACGAATCCACGCGACGCAGAGTGGGTGTTCAATTGACGGCACCGACCCGTACACGCGTGGTCAAGCTGGCGTTGATCGCGCCGCTTGTCAGCGTCAAACTGATATCTACGAGAGGCGAACCGTCCGCACCCGCAAGGCGCTCGAAACGAATCCAGGTGACGCCGCTGGCGATGATGGTAGCCTGGCGATCGCGCCCGTCAGCGTCGCCATCACCATCCGTATCGAACGGCACGGTGGCGCGCTCCATCAGGTTCGAATCACTAAGATAGAACGTCAGTGTGTCGAGCCAGTCCTCGTCGCTCGCACCGTCTTCGTCATCGTCATTATCACTGCCCTCATCGACACTGCCATCACCATCGTCATCAACCCCGGCAATGCCCGGTTCGTTGTCATCGTTCATATCAGCGCCGGCGTCTTCATCAATGGTGCCATCGTTATCGTCATCGATCCCGTTGACCGGGTCCTCATCGGCGATAAAAAGATATTCGTCGTCGTCGTTGGCGCCGCCGAAAAATGCTTCATCGACGCGTCCATCACCGTTGTCGTCGATGTCGCGTAAACCGTTAGCGCCATCGTTGGTGTTGTCGCGACCCCAGTCTTCGTCCACCCGACCGTCGCCGTCATTGTCGGCGTCGGCAACGCCGTCAAGATTCACATCCCTTATAACGGGCAAGGCCACCGCGAGAACTGCGGTTGCCTTGGAGCTGCCGGTTGGTGGCGAACTTGCGGGGACGGACTCCTCGCGAATATTCTCGACCAGACTCGTCGCCACCCGATCCGACAGCGGGATAATTAGCCGGCTGGTGCTCTGCAGCGCTGTCACCATACGCTCCATGGCAAAGCGCGCGCGCTGATTGAGCGCCTGCTGCTCCTGGATCAGCGCACGCGCCTCCAGCGTACTAGTGAAAAGGCGCGACATGCCCGCCAGCAGTACGGCGCTTATGGTGAGCGACAGAAGTAACTCGACGAGCGTGACACCACGTTGGCGATGGCAACGCGCACTCATTGTGCTTTCAGACTCTCAAAGGATTGTGCCGTGCCGTCCAGCTCAACCTTGATCCACAACAATCCGTCATCGGTACCGGTGAACGGGTCATCATCCAGGTCGGCATTGTCGCCGTCATAGCGCGACACGTAGATGTTTATCGGGGCACCGTCATCCGTCGTCGTTGTTCTGACGACCACGTCGGGATTGGTTGCCAGCGCACTTAGTGTGCCGTAGTTGCTTGCCATTGTGTCTTCGGTCACTTTTAGTAACTGGTAGTAAGCCGCCGTATCGTCAATATTGGCGCGGCTGGTTGCCAGCGCCGTACGAAGTGCCTCGCCGAGTGGACCGGCAACGATCGCCATCAGCGCCACGGCAACCAATACCTCGACGTAGCTAAAGCCGTGTTGTCGGCTGTTTTCTGTCACAGGATGGTGACCCGGCCAACCGTCGGGTCAATATTGATTGTCGCCGTGTAGCCGTCCACGATGATATTCACCGCGGCGGATACCGGCGTGGTCAGCGGGCTGGTGCAAAGTGAAACACCCTGACCGTTGATGCCGAACAACGATGTATTGTTGCAGATACCGCGGGCAGCAAACCTGAGTTCTTGAAGCTTCACTCGACGGTAAATTCCGACACCAAATGTGAGGGTGTAGAGCTGTTTGGTCAGTGGGTGACGCACGCTATATACGGGTCGCCCCGCTGTGTCGAGTTGAAAGATCCGTAATTGATTTTTCTCGGGGTCAATTTCAATCCCATGCACGGTGCCTGTGAGGGCCGCCTGTTCGCGTGCAAAACGTACTGCGCTGGCGATCGCGTGGGCAGCGTCGTCGGATGTTTCGCTGTGTTCGCGCGTGATGGCAGGCAGCGCCACCGCAGCAATAAGGCTAAGTAACCCGACAC
>CAYGSQ010000473.1:0-1362 GCA_964352435.1 uncultured Gammaproteobacteria bacterium
CGCGCGAAAGAACGCGTTGGCGTTGGCCACCGACATGTCTGTGACCTGCGAAATATTCAAGTCGTTAACGAAGACGTTGCGTGCCGCGGCATTGAGGCGCGTGCCCGAACAGTCAGGGCACGACTGTGAACTCATGTATTTGGCGAGCTCTTCACGGACAGTACCCGATTCAGTCTCATGATAGCGCCGCTGCATGTTTGGAATGATGCCTTCGAATTCGTGTCGTCGAGTCACCGTGTTGCCGCGGCCGTCTTCGTATTCGAACGCGATGCGTTTGCCGTCACTGCCATAGAGCACAATGTTGCGGACTTTTTCCGTCAGTTTTTCAAACGGTTTTTCGATATCAAATTTGTAATGCTTGGCCAGACCCTGGATCAGATGGAAGTAGTAGGCGTTGCGGCGATCCCAGCCGCGGATGGCGCCGCCGGCCAGCGACAGGTTGGGATGGGCGGCGACCCGCTGCGCATCAAAAAACTGGATGACACCCAGGCCGTCGCACTCGTTGCAGGCACCAATTGGACTGTTGAACGAGAACAGGCGTGGCTCAAGTTCCGTCAGCGCGTAGCCGCAGCGATTGCAGGCAAACTTGTCGGAAAAGACAATCTCGGCGCTGTCGGCATCGTCCATGTCAGCGATTCTGGCCACGCCATCAGCCAGGCGCAGTGCGGTTTCAAAAGACTCGGCCAGGCGTTGCGCAATGTCCGGGCGCACCTTGAAACGATCCACAACGGCTTCAATGGTGTGCTTGCGCCGCAGGTCCAGTGTCGGTGGATCGTCCAGCTCGTAAATTTCACCGTTGATGCGTGCGCGGATAAAGCCCTGTGCGAGCAACTTGGCGAGCAGTTGTTCGTGACGCCCTTTGCGGTTGTCGATGACTGGGGCAAGCAGCAGCAGGCGGCGGCCTTCCTCCAGTCCGAGCACCTGATCGACCATTTCACTGACCGTCTGCGCCTGCAGGTCGTCCCCGTGTTCCGGGCAGCGCGGCGTGCCGGCGCGCGCGAACAAAAGCCGCAGGTAGTCGTAAATTTCCGTGACCGTGCCGACGGTGGAGCGCGGGTTGTGTGACGTCGATTTCTGCTCAATCGAAATGGCCGGAGACAAGCCCTCAATGTGGTCGACGTCCGGCTTTTCCATCATGGACAAAAACTGCCGGGCATACGCTGACAGCGACTCAACGTAACGACGCTGGCCTTCGGCGTAGATCGTGTCGAACGCAAGACTCGACTTGCCCGAGCCGGACAATCCGGTGATAACGGTCATCTTGTCGCGAGGGAGCACCACGTCAATATTTTTGAGGTTGTGCGTTTTCGCGCCGCGAATGTGAATGTTCTGCATAGCTTTAGGGGTTGCCCGGGGGAAACC
>CAYGSQ010000473.1:1372-3376 GCA_964352435.1 uncultured Gammaproteobacteria bacterium
AATATACGCGCTCGGCGCAACGCGGCGCAAAGCGCGTGCACAGAAGAACCCGGCCGCTACGGCAATTTGAGCCTGACCGTTACAAATAGAAACGTTGCCTCCTCCCCCAAGCCCATGAATCACGCCGAGACGATCCCGAAGATTGCGATGACGCGCACCGAACGGCGCGCGGTGGCCGGGCTTGCCGCCATTGCCGGCGTGCGCATGCTCGGGCTGTTTATGCTGTTGCCCGTGTTGGCGCTTTACGCGGACGCCATGCCCGGCTCCACGCCGTTTCTGGTGGGCGTATCGGTCGGTGCCTATGGTATTACGCAAGCGCTACTGCAAATTCCTTTCGGCTTGGCGTCGGATCGATTTGGCCGGCGACCGGTACTGTTGCTCGGGCTGGCCGTGTTTGCGCTCGGTGGCGCGATCGCCGCGCTGGGTGACCACATTGGCTGGGTCATTGCCGGGCGCATCATTCAAGGGGCGGGCGCGGTATCAGCGGTCCTCAACGCATTGTTGGCCGATCTCACACGCGATGACGTGCGTACGCGTGCGCAGGCCATCTTTGGCGCCAGTATCGGCGGCAGCTTCATGCTGTCGCTGATGCTCGGGCCGGTGCTGGCCGCACGGATGGGCGTTGATGGCGTGTTCTGGCTTACCAGCATCCTGGCGCTGGGGGCATTTTTCGGCGTTGTGCTGTTTGTTCCTTCGAGGCCACCACCCGGCGTCACCACCAGCGTGCCGTGGACCGCGGTTCTGCGCGACCCGGCGTTGCTAATGATCAATATCGGTATTTTTATCCTGCATCTGATCATCGCGTCAGTCTTTGTAGCGCTGCCTTTTGTGCTGCGTGATCGCTTGGGCATCGAGCCGGCGGACCACTGGCAGCTGTATTTGGCGTCGGTCCTCGTGTCGGTGTTTACGACGGTGGGGCTCATTCGCCTGGTGGAGCGCAGCGCCCGGCCGCGCCGCATCACGCTGCTGGCTGTTGGCTGCCTGATCGTGGCGCAAATTGGCCTGTGGGCGGCGGCCGGCAGCGTCTGGGGCGTGCTGGCGGCATTGCTGTGCCTGTTCACGGGTATCAACTTCCTGGAGGCGCGACTGCCGGCGGAGGTTACGTTGACGGCGGGCCCTGAGCGCCGGGGGGCCGCGCTGGGCGTTTACGCCAGTGCGCAGTTTCTGGGCGTATTTGCCGGGGGCGCCAGCGCCGGGGCTATTTTGTCCGTGTCGAGACCGGAAATGGTCTTTATTTTTGCGGCAATCATGGCGGCTATCTGGCTGGTTTTGCGGGCGCGGGCATTTGACGGGCAATCAACCGAATAAACTGGTTTTGCCGAGCGCACAAACGGGTACAATGGCGGGCTCGATGATACGAACAAAAGACGGGAGCTGACATGGCGCGTGGAATTAACAAGGCGATTTTGGTGGGCAATCTGGGTGCGGATCCGGAGACGCGTTCGTTCCCCAACGGTGGCTCGGTGACCAAAGTCAGCCTCGCAACATCACGCTCGTGGAAAGACAAGCAAACGGGCGAACAACGCGAAAAAACCGAATGGCATCGCGTCGAGTTCTACAACCGTCTGGGCGAGATCGCGGCGCAATACCTGCGTAAGGGCTCGCAAATCTACGTCGAAGGCAGCATCGAGACGCAGAAATGGCAGGACCAGCAGGGCAATGATCGTTACAGCACCATTATTCGTGGCTTCGAAATGCAGATGCTCGGCGGTCGCGCCGGCATGGGCGGCCCGTCCGACGACGGCGGCTTCGGAGGCGGTGCGCCGTCCTCAGGCGGTGGCCAGTCCGGTGGTGGCCAGTCCGGTGGCGGCGGCGATTTTCAGGCTCCGCCCAGTCAGGATTTCGATGACGACATCCCGTTCTAGTGTCCTGTTCCGCTAATTCGGTGAATTATTTGGCGAGCAGTTTTTGTGCTGGCAAGGCGCGGCGACGCGGCATATCGGGGATATGGCAAGGAGCCGCAACACCGTCAGCGCGAAAAATGGTCAGAAATAATTCAGCGAA
>CAYGSQ010000474.1:0-931 GCA_964352435.1 uncultured Gammaproteobacteria bacterium
GGTGCGCGTCGTACGCGCCTCAACGCAGTGGGACCGCGCCTGCGCCAGGGATGCCTCGGTGCGCTCAATTTGCTGCGCCACTTCTTCGGCGTCGGCGGCCAATGACGTCACCCGTGAGGTGACTTCGTCGAACTGACGACGGCGAGCGTCAAGGCCCGCTAAAATATCGACGTGTGCCCGATGCGTCTGGTTGACCGCATCCTGTTGCTCATCACGTTGTGCTTCGAGTTCACGAACCCGCAGACGGGCTTGCTCGTGCTGCGCCGACAACGATTCGACCTGCTGGCCAAGCGCTGCGCAATCGTCGTTGAGCGTACGAATTTCCTGCTCGCGAACCAGTACCCCACCCTCACGCGACGCCTCGTCACGATTGACGCGCAGCCAGTCAGCGCCAAGCCAGACGCCGTCCTGCGTCACAACGGACTCGCCGGGGCCCAGCTGATGTCGTTTGCCAAGCGCTTCGCCAAGCGAATGTGCCACGTGCACCGCGCCCAGAAGTGAGCGCGCGGTGGACGTTGATTGTACTTTGTCGAGCAGGGTGCCCGGACGTGCTGAATGCTCGCCTTTGGCTTCAGCCAAGGTGACCCGCGCGCTGTCCAGCTGATCGATGGCATCGCCATAGCTGTCCAGCCGGTCGACGCAGACGGCTTCGAGGTAATCCCCAAGCACGGTCTCAACGGCGCGCTCCCAACCTGCATCAACCTTGAGCGCAGTGGCGAGTCGAGGGCGTTCGGCCAGAGCGTGATTGGCCAACCACTGCTCGCTGCCCTCGCCGGTCAACAGTGCGTCCTGCTGCAACGCCTCAAGTGACGACAAGCGACCCTTTTGCTGCTGCAGTCTGGCGCGCGAGGAATCGAGATTGGAGGTCAGCTCGCGATCGGTTTCACGGGCGCGCGTGATGTCCGCGACGACGTTTGCCAACGCATTCTTG
>CAYGSQ010000474.1:941-3370 GCA_964352435.1 uncultured Gammaproteobacteria bacterium
TTCTTGTTGGCCTCAAGCTGGCTGCGAGTCGTGCCTTCGTTTTGCGTTAACGCGGCAATCTCGGCGTTCAGCTCGTCTACCGACAGCTCACGGCGCTCGACTTCCAGTCGTTTCTGACGCGTGACCAGAGCGGTCAATTGAGCGTCCTGATGCTCGATGCGGGTCTGCTCGACGCTGACCCGCTGACTCAGCGCGCCGGCTTCCTTTTGCACGTCCTGCCAGTCGGTACGCCATTTGCTCATGGCTTGCTCAGCCTGGGTGTAGGCGGACTCGGACTCGCCGGCCGCGGTACGCAAAACTTCCCAGCGCGGCGTGATGTCACTCAATGAACGATCGAGCTCACCGACGCGCGCCGTGTCTTTCTCGACCCGTTCGGTGAGTTCTTTCAGGGACTCACTGCACTCATCCAGATCCGTTTGCTGACGTTGCTTGAGCTCGCGCGTGTGCTGGATAAACTGCTCAATGCGCGCAATTTCCGCACCCAGCTTGTAATAGCTTTCCTGCACGGCGTTGAATTTTTCAGATTGATCCGCGTGCTCGGCCCGCGACTTTTCGATTTTGGCTTCGAACGCGCGCTGGCTGGCAATCGCCGCTTCCAGTTCGTTTTCTTTTTCGGCAGTCAGGCGGGCTTCGACGGCCTGGCGGTCCTGCATGTCGGCCAGACGCAGCACGATAAGCTCTGCGCTCAGTCGGCGTTGCTCGTCTTTATAAGTCTTGTACTTTTCGGCCACGCGCGCCTGACGCTGCAAATGACGCAGCTGCTTGCTGACTTCGTCGCGCAAATCATTCAGACGCTCGAGGTTTTCACGCGTGTGCTTGATACGGTTGCTGGTTTCGCGGCGACGATCCTTGTACTTGGAAATGCCGGCCGCCTCTTCAATGTAGACGCGCAGCTCTTCTGGCTTGGCGTCGACCACGCGTGAAATCATGCCCTGCTCGATAATCGAGTAACTGCGTGCGCCGAGACCCGTACCCAGAAAGACGCGGGTGATGTCTTTACGACGGCAGCGCGTGTTATTGAGCAAATACTGCGAGGTGCCCTCACGCGTCATGACGCGTTTGATCGACACTTCGGCAAAGCCTGCGTATTCGCCGCCAATGGTGCCATCCGAGTTATCGAAAATAAGCTCGATCATCGCGGTGCCAACGGGCTTGCGCGTACTGGACCCGTTGAAAATGACGTCCGTCAAATCGTCGCCGCGCAAATTCTTGGCTGAACTCTCGCCCATCACCCAGCGCACGGCATCGATGATGTTCGACTTGCCGCACCCGTTCGGGCCAACGACCCCGGACAAATTTCGTGGCAGTAAGACAGTGGTGGGATCGACGAAGGTTTTAAAACCGGCAAGCTTGATCTTGCTCAAACGCATAGTGATGGAATCCGGGGAGTCAATAACAGATGCGCGGTAGTTTAATGTAATGCGTCACAGTTTGGTAAAGAACTTTGCGTGTTTCGCGTGCTCATTTTTGAACACCGTATCCATGTTGCAACAGTCCGGGAACCTGAGGGCGCCGCAAGGTGTCAGACCGGTACTTCGGGGCACTTCTTCGAGTTAGTTCGCGACAACATCGCTTAGCCTCATGAATTGCATAGGCGTTTGAATGCTTCAGCGGAAATTATTTGTCGGGACACACCAGACATTGTCCAGAAACGAACAACTTCGGACACTTTTATCGAGGCAATGGATCGTTAATTCCGGTTCAAGCCTTGAAAAATGACCGAAAACCACCACTAAAACGGATTGAAAACCGCGAGTTAGGCGATTGCTGAGCAATATGCCAACCAAGCGGTATACATTTGCGGTGTGATGGCTATAATCGACCGCCTTCAAAATCCGTGATTTCGCAGGAGCGGACCCGATGCCGGCACGAAAGAAAACAGGTTCTACGACGCGCAAAAAGAAAACGGCTGCCAAGAAAAAGGCGACCGCGCGCAAAGTGGCGGCCAAGCCCGTCACTAAGAAGAAAGCAACGACGAAAAAGAAAGCGGTGACCAAGAAGAAGGTCACGGCCAAGAAGAAGGCTGTGGCCAAAAAAACCACCACCAAGAAGAAGGCGTCACCGGCTAAGAAAAGGGTCGCTGTGAAGAAAACGGCGGCCAAGAAAGCGCCTGCCAAGAAGACGTCTGCCAAACGCAAGAGTGCGCTGGAAGGCCCGTCTATTGAGCCATATCAAGCCGAGCGTGGCGAAGACTTCATGAACGAAGAGCAGAGCGAACATTTTCGCCAGATTCTTCTGAAATGGAAGATGGAGCTCATGCAGGAAGTGGACCGCACGGTTCACCACATGAAAGACGAAGCGGCCAATTTCCCCGATCCCAACGATCGCGCAACTCAGGAGTCGGAGTTCAGCCTTGAGCTGCGCACCCGTGACCGTGAGCGCAAACTGATCAAAAAGATCGAGGAAGCACTCAATGCCGTTGATTCAGG
>CAYGSQ010000475.1:0-3367 GCA_964352435.1 uncultured Gammaproteobacteria bacterium
AATATCGACCCCGAGATTCGACAACTTGTTCGCCGTATGTGTCGAGCCAATCCGTTGTGGGGCGCACCTCGAATTCATGGGGAGCTTCTGAAACTGGGTCTCGAAGTATCGGAGGCCACCGTTGCCAAGTACATGATCAAGCGCGAGGGACCGCCGTCGCAGACGTGGCGTACGTTCCTCGACAACCATGCAAAAGATCTGATCGCGCTCGACTTCTTAACGGTACCAACGGCGACGTTCCGAATCCTGTTTGTCCTGATCGTCTTGAGTCACGATCGGCGACGAATCTTGCACTTCAATGTCACCGAGCATCCAACCGCTCCGTGGACGGAACGACAACTGCTTGAGGCATGCGGAATCGACGAAACGCCCCGTTTTCTGATTCGGGATCGAGATGCCATCTACGGTGAGGAGTTCCACCGGCAGGCGACAGCACTTGGCATAAACGAAGTCCCAACTGCTCCACGATCCCCGTGGCAAAACCCGTACGTCGAACGAGTCATTGGCTCGATCCGGAGAGAATGCCTGGATCACGTGGTCATCATGGGCGAGCGTCATTTGAAGCGAATTCTGTCCGGCTACGCGGACTATTATCATCACGCACGAACACATCTATCGCTTGAGAAAGACGCGCCGTTTTCTCGGCCAGCGCAGCCATTGGAGGCGGGCAGAGTGGTCGAGTTAAAGCGCGTTGGCGGACTCCATTATGAATATCGTCGTGTCGCGGCCTAGAACGCGGCTTCGAGATGATTAAATGGGAGGCACAGGTGTGACCAGAGCGCGCAGCGGGCTGTTCGGCGCAAGTACACCGTGATAGCGCGTGAGGTTGACGCCAGGCCGAGGAATCAGAGCTGCAAGGCCGATAACGCCGTGATGCGGCGTATTCTCGCGCGCGCTTCGTAAAGACGCGGCATGGTCGATCCACTCGTTCAGGCCAGTGGCGTTGCGCGCGTAACGCCGGTTAAATTGCGTCCATACCGCATCTCTCCTCGAAAGCGCTACAATGACGGGAAACGGGTCTCAACGCCTTGAAGCCTGACTGACAATAAACACGCTCTGGAAGCCAAGCCTTGCCCAGTCTATTTGAAGAATTCCGCAAGCGACACGTGATCCGCGTCGCCGGCATGTACGCCGTGGCTGGCTGGGTGCTCATTGAAGTGGGCATGGCGCTGGAAACCACGCTGAATCTGCCCGCGTGGTTCGACACGGTGGTGACCGTGCTGGTGCTGATCGGATTCCCCATCGCGCTGCTGCTGGCATGGGCGTTCGACATCACGCCCGAGGGCGTCAAACGCACGCCCTCTTCATCGGATGACCCTGGGGCTGACGCCGCCGTGCCGCAAAGCGGCCGTGGTGTGGACATTGCGATCATTGTTGGTCTGATCGCTGTTGCGGGGATCGCCACCTGGCAGGTTCTGCGCAAGCCGCCCGACGCCACGATTACAGCACGGGCGACGATTGCGACGCCGGTGGCCGAGGAAGATCAGTCCATTGCGGTGCTGCCGTTTGTAGCGCTGCGCACCAATCAGGACGACGCATTCTTCGGCAAGGGCATTTCCGAAGAGCTGCTCAATAGCCTTGCCAAGTTCCCGGAACTGAAAGTGGCGGCGCGCACATCGGCGTTCTCATTTGCCGGCAATAACATTGACGTGCGCGAAGTGGGCGAAAAGCTTGGCGTGGCGCACTTGCTGGAAGGCTCGGTGCGTCGCTCGGGCGACAAGCTGCGCATCACGGCGCAGCTCATTCGCGTGGAAGATGGTTTTCATCTGTGGTCCGAGACCTACGACCGCACGATGACCGACGTGTTCGAGATTCAGGATGAGATCGTCGCCGAGCTGTCGCAAGTGCTGCAGTTTCGTCTTGGCGTCGGCGCCGGCGCCGGCCGCGCGTCCGGCGCGACAACCACGCCACAGGCGTATGAGATGTATCTGAAGGGCCTCGATTTGTGGTGGGAGCGTGATGCCACAATCACCAACCGCAGTGAGGCGATTATGACATTCCAGCGAGTCACCGAGCTGGACCCGGATTTTGCTGACGGGTGGGCGGCGTATGCCGCCAGCGTCGCACTAAGCAGCCCGAGTGCGTCGCCGCATCTGATCGACGACGAGAGACTGTCAGCGGTACGCGGTGCCTTTGCCAAAGCGCTCGCTCTGGAGCCGGAGAACGTGCGTGCGCTGGCGGGGTTGTCGTACTGGCATTTGAATGACGAACTGGATGTCGCAAAGGCAAGTCGCTCGTTGCAACGGGCGCAGGCGCTGGCGCCCAACGATGCGTTTGTTCAATACATGGTCGCTTATCAAGCCTATGTGGTTGGCGATTTGGCGACGGCGCTGCGCGCGATCCAGCGCAGCGTTGCTGACGACCCATTAAACGTAACGAAACAGCGCGTTGGCTTCATGTTCGCAGGGGCGAGTGGCATTTTTGCTACCGACTCGGCCTACTATCGAGATATCGTCGAAGCCCTCGAGTCGTGCGCTCCGGCCCAATCGTGTACCAGGAGGGAGGGTGCCTTTGCCGTGTACTTCCTGTTGTTCGTCGCCACCCAGGCAGGCAGTGAACAGGACGTGTCGCATGAGCACGAGCGAGCGATGCGTGTGCTGCAAAGCGACTACGAGCTTGTGGAAGAGGATCGTTGTTGGGCGGAGATCTTTATCGAATTTCATCAACGGTCAGACGCTCCTTTGGCGCCCTCTGCCTGCTATGAAAAACTCATTTCCGGCGCCGAATATGACGAGGCAGACCTGCTATCGGTCAGTGTCGTGGGGAATACCGGTGCTGCGGACCAGGCCCTGAATCTGCTTTTTACCCCTGCCATGCTGGAGTACGGGATGCCTTCAACGGAGCACTATTTCGTGCTGGTGGACGGCCCTTGGGAGATGTCCGAATCGATTCGCAGGCACCCGCGCTATCACGAGTGGTGGGCGCGGCCAGGTTATGCCGAACTGGCCGCAGCGCGTCGGGCAAACGGTCAGGCCGCGGGTCTGCCTTTGCCCATAGCCGCGCCGCCCTAGCCCGCCATGCTGGCGCGTTGCGCCTTGGTTTGCGCGCTGTCGATCTCTAGTGCATCGGTGATGGCGACGCCGTAGGCGCCAAGCGCATGATCGCGCGATACGTAGCCATCAATCACGTCCTGCAGCACACGCTGCGGATCGCGTTCTAACGCATACCCGTAACCGCCAGCGCCGCCTGTCTGTGGCGAATTACTAATCAAGCGGCGACGGGAAGTTCGTAAAGACCGCTGTGCCTCCTCAATATTCGTCACCGTTGATTCTGTTGCCTTTTTCCTAACGGAAGTTGTAGGCTCTGAGGCATGTTGAAGTGGCTGGGAATCACTGAGCATCCGACGGCGGCGTGGACGGCGCGGCAA
>CAYGSQ010000476.1:0-784 GCA_964352435.1 uncultured Gammaproteobacteria bacterium
TGATGGCCCAGTCGGTCGCTTTTGGACACGGTTTGCAGATGACGAATATCTTGATGGATATATGGGAGGTCCGTGCGGCCGACACTTGCTGGCTGCCGCGCGAAGTGTTCGAGCGGGCAGGCTTCGATTTGTCGGAGCTGGCACCCGGGCAACAAAACGGGTCCTATCACGCCGGCGTCGAAACCCTCATCGGAATGGCGCACGCCAGTTTGCGCGAAGCGTTGGCTTACACGCAGACCATTCCCACCAAGGAAGTGGGCATTCGTCGCTTTTGCCTGTGGTCCATCGGTCTGGCGGTGTTGACGTTGCGCAAGATCGACCGTCACCCCAACTACACCGCCGGCAATCAGGTCAAAGTATCGCGACGCGCCGTTCGGGCCACTATTGCACTGTCCAATCTCGCAGGCAGCAGCAACCGTATCGTGGGCAGCGCCTTTGACTGGTTTACCCGCGATCTGCCGCTGCACGTGGGTAGTAATGACTTGCTGCCGGGCGCGGTGCGTAGCTGATATGGGACACTCGCGGTTCCCAAAGTTTTACGCCATGTCGGTCGAGGAGCGCGTTGCCGCGATCCGCGAACGTGGACTGATCGACGACGACGACTTTGATGCGCTGACGCGCGGCGGCCACACGCTGTCGCTCGCGGGCGCCGACAAAATGATTGAGAACGTGGTCGGCGTCATGGGTTTGCCCGTCGGTCTGGGCCTAAATTTTCTGATTAACGCGCGCGCCTACGTCGTGCCGTTGGTGGTCGCGGAACCGTCGATCGGTGCGGCGTTGAGTT
>CAYGSQ010000476.1:794-3363 GCA_964352435.1 uncultured Gammaproteobacteria bacterium
CAGCTACGCACCGCGCCCGGCGACGGCCACGCATCGCTTGCTCGAGCGCAAAGACGACATTCTCAATATCGCTAACTCGCTGCACCCTAATATGGTCGCGCGCGGCGGTGGTGCGGTCGACGTCGAAGTCCTGACGCATACCACCGGGTCCGAGGTGGGCGATTTGCTGGTCGTTCATTTGTTGGTGAATACCTGCGATGCGATGGGCGCGAATCTGGTTAACACCATGTGCGAGGGCGTCGCGCCGCTGATCGAGGAGATTACCGAAGGCAAGGTCTTCCTGCGCATTTTGTCCAACCTGACCGATCGTGCGATGGTGCGAGCACGTTGCACCATTGAGGTGGCCAGGCTGTCTGGCAAGGGTTTCGACGGCGAGGCGGTGCGCGACGGCATCATCGTCGCCAGCGAGTTTGCGCGCGTTGATCCGTACCGCGCGGCCACGCATAACAAGGGCGTCATGAACGGCGTTGATGCGGTGGCCCTTGCCACCGGTAACGACTGGCGCGCGATTGAAGCGGGGGCGCACGCCTACGCAGCACGTGGCGCGTCCTACACGTCACTCACCCGCTGGTTTGCCAATGAAGACGGCAACCTTGTAGGCGAAATAGAGATCCCGATAAAAGTCGGCACCGTGGGCGGACCGTTGCAGTCCAACCCAACGGTTGCGCTGAACCTGCGACTGCTTGGTGTAGAGCGCGCGACGGAGTTAGCCGAAGTCATGGGCGCGGTTGGTTTGGCGCAGAATTTTTCGGCGCTGCGTGCGCTGGCCACCGACGGTATCCAGAAAGGTCACATGACCCTGCATGCCCGCACCGTGGCCATGGCGGCGGGTGCGACGCCCGATATTTTTGACACGGTGGTCGAGCGTCTCATTGCCAGTCAGGAAATCAAGGTTTGGAAAGCACGTGATCTGGTCGAGGAGGCGCGTGTGCAGTCCGACTCGGTGGGTGAGGCGCAACCGGTCGCGGGCACACTTTCCAGCGGTCACGGCAAAATTATCATTATGGGTGAGCACGCGGTGGTCTACGGCCGTCATGCGATTGCCGCGCCGGTTCCCATGGCCATTCAGGCGCGGGTCAGCGATGAGGGCGGCAGCGGTGTCGTGGTGTCCATTGCGCGCTGGGATGTGCGTTACACGCTGACGCAAGATCCGGATCGCCAGCGCGGTTTTGAAAAACCCGCCGCGATGATCCTGCAGAAACTTGGGCTGGATGATCACCCGATGAAAATCGATGTGTTTCCCGGCTTGCCGCGGGCGATGGGTCTGGGTGGGTCCGCCGCACTGGCGGTTGCCATCATTCGCGCACTGGACGAAAAATTCAGGTTGGGCTTGAGTGACGAGCGCGTCAACCATCTGGCATTTGAGGCCGAGAAGATGGCGCACGGTACGCCGTCCGGCGTCGACAACACGGTGGCAACGTTCGGTGAAACGCTGTTGTTCAAGAAGGGCGATCCAGCCGAGATTACGCCGATCAAATTGTCACAGCCGTTGCCTATCGTTATCGGTATGACCGGTGTAGAGAGCCTGACCGCCAAAACCGTTGCGACGGTACGTCGTGCCTGGGAGCGCAACCAAAATCAGTACGAGCGCTTGTTCGACGAGATCGATGCGCTCACACTGCAGGGGTTGGCCGCCATGCAAAAAGGCGATTGGGAAGGGCTGGGCGAGATGATGAATATTTGTCAGGGGTTTCTTAATGCACTGCAGGTGTCGTGCTGGGAGCTTGAGGAGATGGTGCAGATTGCACGTCGGCACGGAGCGCTGGGCGCCAAGCTCACGGGTGGTGGCGGTGGTGGCTCAATGATTGCACTGTGCCCAGACAACGCACAGGGCGTCATGCAGGCCATGCAGGCGGCCGGTTATCAGGCGATGGAGGTGTCACTTGGCTAGCGCGAACGTAGAAACCATGCGCAGCGAAGTGGTCTCCAGCGAGTCCGAATCGCTGATTCTGGTTGACAAATACGACAACGAAATTGGGTTTGAAAGCAAAGGGCGCTGCCACGACGGTAGCGGCATTTTACATCGCGCCTTCTCGCTGTTCGTCATCAACGATCAGGACGAAGTGCTGTTACAGCAACGCAGCGCCGACAAGCGCTTGTGGCCGCTCTATTGGTCCAACAGTTGCTGCTCGCATCCGCGTCGCGGTGAGAGCCTGGCATTGGCCTCGGAAAGGCGTTTGCATGAAGAGCTGGGTTTGCGCTGCAACTTCGAGTTCCTTTACAAGTTTCAGTACGATGCGCCGTTTGGCGATCTGGGATCAGAAAACGAACTGTGCTCGGTGTTTCTTGGGCGCACCAACGATTTGCCCAACGTTAACAAAACTGAAATTGCGGACTGGCGCTACATCTCACCGGATGCGCTGACATCCGAACTGCATTCGCAACCGCAGCATTTTACGCCGTGGTTCAAACTCGAATGGCCGCGCGTACTCGCGCGCATCAAGGCGTAGTTTCAAGTACCTCAATGGGCGCGCCGCGCTCAATCTGCCCGTCATTGCGGGCAATCATATTGACCCCGAACATCACACCCCGCGCAGCTTTGTCGAGCCGGTAGCCGCGCAGTGTGGCC
>CAYGSQ010000477.1:0-3360 GCA_964352435.1 uncultured Gammaproteobacteria bacterium
CCGCACTCGCGGCAGACAATGCGCTGCCGATTCGTGTGTACGCGATGCTCTCGGTGCGCGACGAGCCGCTGATGCGTCGGTGGATTGAACGCGGCCCGGATACGGACCCCGGCGACTTTTTGGTGACGCGCTCGGTCAAGGCCTATTTCGATGGTGCATTGGGCTCGCGCGGCGCCAAGCTATTGGAAGACTATAGTGATCGACCCGGCCACCGCGGCGTTAGCGGTGATGAATACGGGTTCGACGAAGCATTGGTGGCTGAGGCCATGCGTGCGGGCTTTCAGGTTGGCGTGCATGCAATCGGTGACGCCGGCAATCGTGAGACACTCAATTTCTTTGAGCGAGTCATCACGTCCGAGCCTGCTACCCGTACAGGGCGGCACCGCATTGAGCATGCCCAAGTATTGCACCCTGACGATCTGCCGCGCCTTGCTGAGCTCGACGTTATCGCGTCAATGGAACCGCCGCACGCGATGGAAGACAAGACCTGGGCCGAAGCGCGGCTCGGACCAACACGTATCAAAGGCGCTTACGCATGGCGATCGTTACGCGAATCAGGTGCGCGCATCACGTTTAATGCCGACAACCCGGGCTCGGATCACAACATTTTCTACGGCCTGCATTCAGCCGTTGCGCGCCGGGACAAAACCTTGCAGCCCGCTGCTGGTTGGTACGCCGATGAAGGTGTCACGATGGAAGAGGCGCTGCGTGCCTATACGTCCTGGTCGGCGTATGCAGGGTTTAGTGAAGCTCAGACCGGGACGATCGCGGTCGGCAAATGGGCCGACCTGACCGTCATGGACATCGATCCCCTCTCGCTGCCACCCGCGTCTCTGGCTGACCTGCTGCGCGGCAACATTGTGATGACGATTGTAAACGGCAAGCGGGTATACGAACGCTAGGGAAACTCTACATACGTCTAAGCCAGGTTTTAGTCCGAATCTAACAAGAGGCACGGCTACCGGTCAGGTGCGCGGTCGTGCTGCGCGGGCAATTTTGAAACCGTGAACTAAACTAAGACTGATGCCCAAGAGGCTTGTGCAAGCACCTGCATTTGTTCGCTTAGGTGCGTGGTTTCGTCACACGGAGATCGCTATGACATTCACCAAACTATTCGCCGCCGGCATTATTGCCGCGTGCGGCGTTAACGCGGCCAACGCCGCCGTTATGCATGTCCATGATGAATTTGGCACTTTGGCCACCGTCGACACCGTGGATGGCAATGTGTCGATTATCGGTGGCCTTGGCACTGTGATGACTGACATCGCGTTTGATCCGAACGGCAATCTCTATGGCATATCCTTTGGCTCGCTCTATTTAATCGATCCTCTGACCGCCGCCACGACCTACATCGGAGATCACGGCATTGCAAATGGCAATGCTCTGGTTTTTGGCAACGACGGAACGCTGTATGGCGCCGGCGTGAGTACGACTGAGCTGTTTACGATAGACGTCGGCACTGCCGCGGCAACCGCCCTCGGTGATACCGGCTTCGCATCCGGTGGCGATCTTGCTTTTGTTGGTGATTCGCTCTATCTGGCGTCCGCGACCAACGCGTTGGTGTCGATCGATCTGGCGGATATCGGCGCGTCGAGCGTCGTGGGTGCATTTGGCGTTGGCAACGTGTTTGGTATTGCGTCACCTGGCGATGGCTCAATGTTCGGGGTCGGTGGCACCACAATTTTTCAGGTGGATCTGCTAACGGGCATGGCGCTCAATGCGGTTGACTTCAGCGGTCAGGGGCTTGGCGTCGCGTTCGGACAGAGCTTTTCAAGTGAGGCGGTTGTTCCGGTGCCGGCCGCACTGCCGCTCATGGCTTCGGCGCTGGCTCTATACGGCATCATATTCCGGCGGCGCAAGCAGTAGGCGGACGCGCAACCTGATCAGCGGCGTAGATTGCTGATCGATGATGTCAGGCATGTCTCAAGGTGGTCCGTCTTACTGGCGTCGGCGCTGCGCGATGTCGTCAGTACGCGGCGCCGCCTGTGCGTCAAGCACGAGCTTGCGAATGACCTGCGTATCGGCAAGCCCATCGATATTGGCGACCACATGCACCTGATTGCGACCGTTATTCTTGGCGGCGTAGCATGCGGCATCGGCGAGACGTAGCCAGCCGTCAATGTCGGTCACCGCGGATGCGGGCGCGACACCAATACTCACGCCGACCTCGAATATATCCGTGCCCCACGCAAGCCGGTACGAGGCCACTTCACTGCGCAGCCGCTCTGCGCATTGACGCCCAACTTCCGCGGACGCGTTGGAGAGTAGTACGGCGAACTCATCACCGCCCAGGCGACCGATGGTGTGCGGCCGGTCAATATTTTGTTCAAACAGTGATGTGATATTTTTGAGAAGTTCGTCGCCCGCTGCATGCCCGGCGGTGTCGTTAACGGCCTTGAAGCGATCAAGATCCAGACAGAGCAACATATGCTCAACGTTCTCAGATCGGCCGGTGAATTGTTCTTCGAGCACCTCGCCAAACGCACGACGGTTGAGCAGCCCCGTTAGTGCATCGTGATTGGCCTGCCAGAGCATTTCGCGACGCGTGGCGTGCAAACGATTGGTCAGGATCGTGAGATAGGGCCCGACCACAATCATTAGCGCCACGATCAGCAGAGAAAAGTGCGGTTGGTCTCGCCAGTAAGGACTAAGGGCCCATACGAGCCCGAACAAAATCACGCTGACGACAGCACTAAACACCAGGTAAAACGTGCCATACATCAAGCCGCTACCCAACATAATCCACACGTAGAAGACGGCCGTGGCGTCAAGGAAGCCGGCGGCGAGATACAAGCCGGCCGATACCGCCGAGATGTCCAGAAGTATGCTGCACAGGCTGCGAAAATGAACCGGCTGCGGACGGTAGTAGGTAGCAATCAGCAGCGCCAGCGAGCCGAGCGTGTACAGAACCATGCCGATGGAAAGCGACAGGCGTACGACCGAGTCGGTCGGTCCCGCTTGCTTTGTCCACAGCCAGGTAGCGAAGGTGCCGACCACCACGGCAACCGTCCGTGAGAGCGCGATAATCCTCTCGCTGTTGGCGCCGGAAATTTCCATATTCACGCGCATGGGTCCAAGTCTATCGACATATTACGTTTGGCGATGTGACCGGCTTGGCACCGTGGCTTGCCCGGCCCGGTCGAAATTGGGGTCAACAATAATCAATTTACGAAGGGCCCGATCTTGCTGGCGAGCAGCAATCCAGTGTGCCAGCCGCCAGATCTCCTCGACTAACGGCTCGACCGTAACACATCGTCCAGGTTCCCAGCTTTGACTGCCACGTCAAAACAGATCGAATCATAACCCGATCAATACCCGCGCGAACACACTTAACGACGATCACCACAGAGAGCACAGCAA
>CAYGSQ010000478.1:0-3356 GCA_964352435.1 uncultured Gammaproteobacteria bacterium
ACTTTGCGTACGACGATTCGACGCTGCGTGAAGAAGACAAAGCACCGCTGAGCGAATTTGCCAGCGTTTTAAACGACTTTCATGACAACGTCATCGTCACGGTCGAAGGGTTTACCGACCCGGCCGGCAATGCGCAATACAATAAGTGGTTGGGTATGGAACGTGCGAAAGCCGTACGCAATTACCTGATCCAGAACGGCATGGACGCAGACAAAGTGCGTGCCGTCAGCTATGGCGAAGACGACAACCGTCAGATCGCACCGGGCGCCTGGGGCGATGCCGGCAGCTCTAACCGGCGCGTGGCGCTGGTCATCGATTACGTCGCGGGCTAGGAAGCGCGACATAAGGCTCATTGGCGAGCCACTCCAACTTTTCGGGTCGGCGGTTCGTCGGCCCTTTTTTTTGCCTGCGGCATGCACCTGTTAGGCTGTACGCCGCCATGATGACACTCAAGCAGCACGTATTGTTTCCCGCCCAGAGCAGCGTATTGTCCGCGCTCGGGATTTACACCGTCTTGTCGGGCATTGCCAGTAATGGATTCTGGCTGGGCGAAAATACGGGTATGGCCGGCTTCGTGCCAATGCTCCTCGGACTGTTCATTCAGTTTCTTGCGATCGTCAGCCTGATTGGTTTTTCGTTCGTTATCTTTCGCTGCAGTGCCAACGGGCGCGCGCAGGTACCGCCCATCACCATCGAAGAATTTCGCTCACTTTGGTCGCGGCCTTTTATGGCGTTTGTGGCGCTGCTGATCGTCACGGGCTTTACGCTGACGCGCATTGATCAGCTGCTTGGATCGCCGTGGGGCGAACTGCTCGCACTGTGTGCACTGGCACTCTTGCCGGCCGCACTCTCACTGATGCTGCTCAACGACTCGCTCGCGCAAGCGCTGAGCCCACTGCATCAACTTCAAATGGTCATTGCATTGCGCTGGCCCTATCTGATGTTGCCGGTCAGCATTGGACTGGCGGCGGCTTGCGTAATTTTGGTGGTGCGTATGGGGTGGCCATGGCCCATCGCATCATTGGTGTGGGGTTATGTGGTCATGCTGGCCGTGCACGTGTGTGGCGCAACGCTGTACCGCTTTCATGACCGGATCGGATTCGCGCCGTTCAATGAAACCCTGGCGCGCGAAGCGGTTCTGGCGCACGCCGACAAGCGGGATTTTGAACAGCAGCTCGACGTGGCTTTTGCGCACGCGCGCACGGACTCTCAGCGCGCGCTGGACGCCATCTCCGAGCTGTTTGTCGCTCAGCACGATACGTTGGACGAACGCGAGGCAGTTCTGGCGCGCGTCCGCCTGTGGCCGAACACGATGGTGGCCATGCGCCTTTCCCAGGACGTAGTCGCACGGCAGCTCGCCGCAGGCGACCAGACTGGTGCGCTGCAGACCACCAGCGAAAGCTTGACGCAGAACGCGGCATTCCGTCCGGCTGGCGCTGTCGCGACGCTGCGACTGGCAAGCCTCGCCAAAAGCGGCGGACGGCTGCGCACGGTCACCGCACTGCTTAGCGACTTTGGCACACGTTTTCCCGATCATCCTCAGCGCGGAGCGGCCGCTTTGCTCTGCGCCCGGCTTGCGCTCGAAAAAACCAGCGAGTACACATTGGCCCGAGCCAAGCTCCAAACGCTGGAAAAAAGCGACGCATTACGCGATGACCCGCGTGTCGGCGCGTTGCGCGGCGCGCTGGCAAACGCGCCCGACTAAACATAAGGACGCGCATAGTCCGTTGCTGGCAGGTTATTAATGAACCGCCCATCGACCCGACTGCCGCTTCGTGATAGCATTCGTCGGCTATTCTCTTAGCATTTTAAAAACCTTAGACTTTTTAACCACTTATACCGCGGCGGTAAGTGATACCGCGCGCCACAGAGACATGACATGACTGACCTCAGCAAGTATCGAAATATTGGCATCTTCGCCCACGTTGACGCGGGTAAAACCACGACCACCGAGCGGATTCTGAAGCTGACGGGGAAGATTCATAAAATCGGCGAAGTGCACGATGGTGCAGCAACCACCGACTTTATGGACCAGGAACAGGAGCGCGGCATTACGATTCAGTCGGCTGCGACCACCTGCCAGTGGGACGGTCATCAGTTCAACATCATCGACACGCCTGGACACGTGGACTTCACCATCGAGGTTTATCGTTCACTCAAAGTGCTCGACGGTGGTGTCGGCGTGTTCTGCGGCTCGGGTGGCGTTGAGCCCCAGTCAGAAACGAACTGGCGCTACGCCAACGACTCGGAAGTCGCACGCATCATCTTCGTCAACAAGCTTGACCGGATGGGTGCCGATTTCTATCGCGTTGTGAAGCAGGTCAAAGAAGTACTGGCCGCGAATCCGCTCGTCATGACGTTGCCGATTGGCACCGAAGACGACTTCGTCGGCGTGGTGGACCTGCTCGAGCGTAAAGCCTGGGTATGGGATAACTCCGGTGACCCGACCAGTTACGAAATTCAGGAGCCACCTGAAGACATGAAAGAGCTGGTTGAAAAGTACCGCGAAGAAATGGTCGAGACGGCGCTCGAGCAAGACGACGACCTTATGGAAGCGTACCTCGAAGGCAACGAGCCTTCGATCGAAGACCTGAAGCGCTGCATCCGCAAGGGCACCATCGCGCTGGACTTCTTCCCGACGTACTGCGGTTCGGCGTTCAAGAACAAGGGCGTACAGAACGTGCTGAACGCCGTTGTGGATTTCCTCCCGAGTCCGACGGAAGTCGACCCCCAACCTGAGGTCGATCTGGAAGGCAACGGGACCGGCGGTTTCGCAATCGTTGATCCCAAAGCGCCACTGCGCGCACTCGCATTCAAAATCATGGACGACCGTTACGGTGCGCTGACCTTTACGCGCATCTACTCGGGCACCATCAAAAAAGGCGACACGGTACTCAACACGTTCACCGGTAAAACGGAACGTATTGGCCGCCTGGTTGAAATGCATGCCGATTCACGTGAAGAACGCGAAAGCGCGCAGGCTGGCGACATCGTCGCGCTGCTGGGCATGAAAAACACGCGTACGGGTCACACGCTGGCGGACGTCAAAAACCCGGCCACGCTTGAGCCAATGGTGTTCCCGGATCCCGTGATCTCGATCGCTATCTCGCCGAAAGACAAAGCCGGCAACGAGAAAATGGGCGTCGCGCTCAACAAGATGATTCAGGAAGATCCCTCGTTCCAGGTGATGACCGACGAAGACTCGGGCGAAACCATCATTAAAGGTATGGGCGAGCTGCACCTCGACATCAAGGTCGACATCCTCAAGCGTACGCACGGCATCGAAGTAGACGTCGGCAAGCCGCAGGTGGCCTATCGCGAGACGATCACCAAGACGATCGACGACAGCTACACGC
>CAYGSQ010000479.1:0-827 GCA_964352435.1 uncultured Gammaproteobacteria bacterium
CCGTCGCCTGGCAGCTCCCGAGCGACAACACCATCACGGTAATTGACTGACAGTTTTTTGCGACGGATTCCGACGGCGATGGTGTGCCTGACAATCTCGATGCGTTCCCGAACGACCCGACGGAGACCATGGACTCGGATGGTGACGGCATCGGCGACAATGCGGATCCGACGCCGTTCGGCAACACCGTGTTTGCCGACGATTTCGAAACCAACAGCGGTTGGACACGCAACCCCAATGGCACCGACACGGCGACGACCGGCTTGTGGGAAGCGGCCAATGCGGAAGAAACCAGCAATGGCTTTGTCGTCCAAACCGCAGACGCGGCAAGCGGTGCGCAGTATCTGGTGACTGCAGGCAGCGCGGGCGCCGGCCTTGGCACCAACGATATCGACAGCGGGACGACGTCAATCCGATCGCCCTCGATCAACTTGCCGACGTCGACGCCAATCGAGCTGTCGTTCCAATACTATTTCGCGCATCTTAACAATGCGACGACCGACGACTTCCTGCGCGTCCAGGTGGTGGGCAGCAGCACCGCCACGGTGCTCGAAGTGCTCGGTAACGGCACGGACCTGGGTGCGGCCTGGCAGCAGGCAAACGTCAATCTCGATAGCTTTGCGGGGCAGTCGATTTACTTGCTGGTCTCGGCAGCCGATGCGGCCGGCGGCAGCCTGATTGAAGCGGGTATCGATGATATTGAAATAACCGCCGCCGACGCGGTGGATAGCGATGGCGATGGTATTCCGGACAGTCTGGATGCCTTCCCGAATGAACCGACCGACACTCACGATTCGGAAGGCGACGGCTAAGGAGACAACAAAGAT
>CAYGSQ010000479.1:837-3355 GCA_964352435.1 uncultured Gammaproteobacteria bacterium
TGGCGACGGGATCGGCGACAAACACGATGAGTACCCGAACGACCCAACAGAAACCGCCGACTCCGATAGTGACGGTGTGGGCGACAACGCCGATGCCTTCCCGAGCGATCCGACCGAGACGGTCGACTCGGACAACGATGGTGTGGGCGACAACAGCGACGCCTTCCCCAATGATCCGACCGAAACTCTCGATTCGGACGGCGACGGCTATGGTGACAACATTGATTCGACGCCAACGGGCGGATCGAACATTGTGGCGCTGCCCGCGTCACCGCGTAACTCGACCACGGTGCTGGTCGAAAACAGCAGCGGGGCCGATCGCATCTGGAACGTGAACCCGGACAACGATAGCGTGTCGGTTTCATCCGCCGATGGTGCATTGATCCAGCAAATTGGCGTGGGTGAAAAACCGTGGTCGCTGGCCGCGGCGCCAGGGGCTGGCCGAATTTTTGTCACAAACAAAGCAGACGCGAGCATCTCAATTATCAATACGGCAACATTTGCCGTCGATGCCACCGTGGCGTTGCCCTACGGCTCGCAACCGCACGGCTTGGTGTTCAACAGCACGGGTAGCCAGTACTTCGTGGTATTGGAAGCATTGGCAAGAGTGCACAAACGCGATGCCGCGACGCAGGCGCTCATTAGCGAAACGCAGCTGTCAGGTATGCCGCGTCACATCGCGATGACCTACGACGATGCGAAACTGCTGGTCAGTAACTTCATCACACCACCGGTGCCGGGTGAGGCAACCGCCGATGTTGATGTTACCGCCGGCAGTGCGCAGGTGTTCTCGATCGACCCGGTCACCATGAGTCTTGGCAATACCATTGCTCTGACCCATGACAACCGACCGACGTCGGAAAGTCAGGGCCCTGGCTTGCCTAACTACCTCAACGCACCCGTTGTCGCGTTCAACAACGCGTTTGCCTTCGTGCCATCCAAGAAGGACAACATTGACTCGGGTCTTTTGCGCGGCAACTTTGGCATGACCTTTGACCACACCGTGCGCAGCAATGTGTCGAGAATAGAACTGGCGACCGAGCTCGAAGGCACACTGCGTATCGACTTTGATAACTCGAGCCTGGGCACCGGGGCGGCCATCA
Organism: uncultured Gammaproteobacteria bacterium; assembly: GCA_964352435.1. Taxonomy (GTDB): domain Bacteria; phylum Pseudomonadota; class Gammaproteobacteria; order Steroidobacterales; family JBCCMA01; genus JBCCMA01. The sequence continues at coordinate 1,941 of CAYGSQ010000479.1, forward strand.
CCGGCGGTAATCGCTATTTGCTGGTCGCACTTGAGACCAGTCGCGAACTGGCCGTGTTCGATGTCCTTAACGGCTTCGAAGTCATGCGTTTGCCGACGGGGCGTGCGCCACAGGGTGTGGCGTTGTCCAGCGATGGCAGCAAGGCGTACGTGCACAACTTTATGGATCGCAGTGTCTCGCGCTTTGATCTGACGGACATGATCGAAACGGATTTGCCGGCCACCAATGTGCTGGCGTCGATCGATGTGGTCAGCAATGAGGCGCTGAGCGCTCAGGTATTCCTTGGCAAGCAGTTATTCTACGACGCGCAGGACGACCGCCTGGCGCACGACAACTACATGAGTTGCGCGGCCTGTCACAATGACGGCGGCGAAGATGGCCGCGTGTGGGACTTGACCAGCTTCGGCGAGGGATTGCGCAATACGGTTGAGCTCAACGGTCGCGCGGCAACGGGCCACGGTTTCTTGCACTGGTCTGCAAACTTTGACGAACTGCAGGACTTTGAAGGTCAGATTCGCACGCTTTCGGCGGGCTCAGGCCTGATGAGCGACGCGCAGTTTTTTGCCGGCACGCGCAATGAGCCGTTGGGCGATCCGAAGGCCGGCATCAGTTCCGACCTCGATGCGCTGGCCGCGTATCTGGTCTCACTGAACGAGTTTGATAGAAGCCCGTATCGCAACCAGGACGGTTCGCTGACGACAGCGGGCGATGCCGGTAAGCTGGTGTTCGAGTCCAACGGCTGTGGTGCTTGCCACGGCGGCACGCGCTTCACCAACAGTCAGGATGCATCGACGCTCACCGATATCGGCACGATCAGCGCGTCGAGTGGAAATCGTCTTGATGGCCCGCTGACGGGCATCGATGTGCCGACGCTTCGCGACGTGTGGAAAACGGCGCCGTATTTGCATGACGGCAGTGCGCTGACCTTGGCGGCAGCGGTAACGGCTCACAACGGCAATGCGGTGACCGGTGCAGAACTGAACAATCTCGTCGCCTACCTGGAACAGATCGGACGAGAAGAGGGCATTGCCTTCGTCGATTCTGACGGTGACGGTGTGCCCGATGAGGACGATGCGTTCCCGCTGGACCCGAATGAGAGTGCCGACTCCGACGGCGACGGCGTGGGCAACAACGCCGATGCATTCCCGAGCGATCCAACGGAAACCACCGACACCGATGGTGACGGCGTCGGTGACAACAGTGATGCGTTCCCGAATGACCCGACCGAGTCAGCCGACAGCGACGGCGACGGCGTGGGCAACAACGCCGATGCATTCCCGAATGATCCGACGGAAACAACGGAGACCGATGGCGACGGCGTGGGCGATAACGGCGATGCGTTCCCCAACGATCCAACCGAGTCGGCGGACACCGACGGCGATGGTGTCGGCGACAACGCTGACGCATTCCCGAAC
>CAYGSQ010000480.1:0-3341 GCA_964352435.1 uncultured Gammaproteobacteria bacterium
GCCTCAACTTCTTTGCGCAGTGACCCGTCACCCATCATCACCAGCGACGCCGCCTTCGCAAACAGGACCGATGACTGGCAACGCTGCCCAAATGCGGCCACCAGCTCCAACGGATTCTTGACCGCTTCGAGCCGCCCAACGCTGCCCACAATAAAGCGCCCCTGACCACCCAAGTCGTTCAGTCGAGCGCGCGCTGCCACGCGATTGGCCACGTCAAACCGTTGCGTGTCAACACCGTTGTAAATCTGGGTCAGCTTCTGCGCCGGCAAACCGATATCTCGCTCGAGCCACTGTCGAATTTGTTCGGAAACACAGACAAATTGGCGCACGAACGGATTAGCCAGGCGTCGCAACTGCCTGTACCGGCGCTGCATACCGTAAAGATCATTGACGTCAAAACCGTGCTCGCCGTGCAAGATCGCACGTACACCCAGTACGCGGGCAATGACGCCCGCCTCGATTGTGCCGATATTGCGTGTATGCACAAGCGTTGGGCGCAAGCTGCGCAGCGCGCGAATTAGTCGCAAATAGTGCATCGGGTCACGCCCGGGCTTTTTGTGCAAAGACACGATACGCACATCGTCGCGCTGTAGCCGTTTCTCAAAATCGCTGGAGTGATCCATACAAATAATGGCGTGTCGAAAATGCGCATCCATGCCGTTGATCAAATTCACCACGCCATTCTCCATGCCGCCGATCATGAAGCGGTGAATGACATGGACGATTAGCGGCGACGTTGACTTCACGGCGTCACATCCTGCGCACGGCACAGGTCACTTTCGGGCTGCGCAACGCAGCCTGCCAATGTGGCCCCGTGCGTGCGCAGAAACTCGAGCAAATCTGTCGGCACTTCATTCCGCTCGTCCATCACAGTGGACAGCGTGACCAACGCCCGGCGCGTTGGCTTACCCGACAATCGAGCCAACCATTCGCGCCCTTTCGCCACATTGGGCGACGCGGTTCGCAGATCACCTATTTGGTACCAGTAGAGAATCGCGCGCCGCGGACCGCGTTCAAGCATATCAATACGTCCGACCGTCCAGATTTCGTCCGACACTGGCGTCTCAAGCGTCACGTCGCGAATAATCTTGTGCCCTTGCGCGCCGTTGAAAATATTGCCACCCCGAACCAGTTCACGATCACCGCCCGTATAGGTATGTATCGTGACACCGATTTGACTGCGGCCGTTGACATAGAGTGCGCGCTTGACGTTATTCGCATCAGCGAACTGCGGCACATAGCTGCGTCGACTCACCGGCGAATAGGTCCAGCCGTCCTGCGCGTCCGGCAAGTTTGCGGCGAGCATCGGCTCATCAACCGCGGCCAGCGCCCGCGATGACATGGCGGGCACAATGATCAAAGCCGCCAGCACGGCGCCCCATACCAGCATCAATTGTCCAAACGGCGCCGACTGCCAGGAACGCTTGTCCGGTGCGTCAGTTGTCTCGTCGTACTCTGCGTAGCGCCCGCCAAGCCAGAACATCAAAAACATCAGGACACCAAAAAACAGCCAGCCGTAGATCAGGTGGTCGACACCCACAGCGTGTTCCATATTGGTGAAATGCGCGATCATGACGATACCGTAGGCGCGCAGACCGTTAGCGGCGATCGGCATGGCGATGGCCAACGCAACAAAGGCCGCACGCCGCTTCCAACTTTTGAAAGTGATGTACGCGTAGAAAGTACCCAGCGACACTGACGCAATCAGATAGCGTATGCCACTGCAGGCTTTCGCGACTTCGAAATCGCCCCGCGGAATACTCAGCATAAAGCCATCGCGATAAACCGGAATACCGCTCAGTTCGATCGCGCCGACGACAAACCACGCGGTAAAACGCATCAGTGTTGGGATAACGAAGTCGCCGAACGGCACGGCGAAAAACGCAAACAAAACAGCGAAGGCAATGGCACGCAGCACGGCGGTGCCCAACAACGCCCAGGTGCAAGCGGCCAATGCTGCAACAAAAGCAAATTGCTCAACCACCGCCACCGCGCCAACGTGTGCGACAAACCACAATGCCAAACACATAAGCAAGGCAAAAAATCCGATCACGGAAGGCTTCGGCTGTATGGCCGCTAAGCGTGCGCGCGCCCGGTAGATCAGGAATGCACAAGCAGGAAAAACCAGAAATCCATGGGAAAACGTGTCGGATTCCATCCAGATGCCAATCATTGACAGCAACGTGGTGCGATACAAGACCAACAGCAACAACAAAGTCGCACCGGTCAGCGCAAGTGCACCTGGCCATTGGTAACGTCTGAGCGCATCAATCAACGGGCCAACTCCAGCGCCTTATCAAGCAGCACGTCGACCCGCGCCATTGAGGTGGGCCAATCATGATTGGTTGCCATGCGCTCACAGCCGGCCTGGCTAAGCTCGGCGCGCCGCGCCGGATTATCGAGAACTGAGGATATCTGGTCCGCCCAACTTTGCGCATCATCCGCCACCAACATGTGATCGGGCACGACCACGTCCACGCCGCCAGCTGCGACCGGTGAGCAAATTACCGGCACGCCCAGCGCGAGCGATTCAAGAATTTTGTTTTGCGTACCGCGGGCAATCGCCAGCGGTGCCACGGTCAGTGCGCTGGCACGCAAGTACGGCCGCACATCCGGCACCGAACCGGTGACCGTCACGCCTTCAATATTGGCCAGTTCCTGCACCGCTTTACTTGGCTCCGCGCCGACAATGACCAGACGCGTCGATGGACGTTGTTCACGCAACCGCGGCCAAACGTTCGCGCAAAAGTCGAACATCGCTTGCTGATTAGGGTAGTAATCCATACGCCCGACAAAACAAATCTGATCGTGGTCGTACTGCGTGTCGTCAGCGCTGAAGTACTCCCGGTCGACGCCGTTGGGGAACCAGCCTGTCTTGGCGGGCTCACAGATGGTCTGTAGTGTTTCCAGCTCGGCCTTCGTTGTGGCGGTACACAAGTCAAATTTGGCCGCCAGTGAGCGTTCCGCACGGGCCATTTTCGTGCCCTCAAGCCAATAACCCATTGACAGCGGAAACGGCTTGAACGAGCTGTACGCCAGCCACTTCTGCGAATCCATGTCACCGAAGTCGAGAATTTTGGGAATGCCGGTTATGTGCGCCACGTACTGCGCCACCGACGAACAGTGCACAAAGATCAAATCAAACTGCTCCGCCTTCAGCAGGTCATCGATACGACGACGCAGTCCGCCAGAATAGAAATAGCCCATACTCGATGGCCACGGCGTGGGCAGACGCGCAATCATGCGCGCCCAGGCACCAACGCTGCCTACGGTCTCTACCAGAAACTCGTGGCAATGCTCACCAAGCCCCTCGCCTTCACGCGCCTCATCATCGGTGCGGG
>CAYGSQ010000481.1:0-3324 GCA_964352435.1 uncultured Gammaproteobacteria bacterium
GGACGATGTCAACAAAGTCACGGTCAAGTTTTTCGATGCGCCAAAGCTTGAAGCGCTCGAGCCGCGCGAACCGCTAACGATAGCGTCATTGCCGCTGCCCCAATCGCAAATTGGTATTGCGGTGGCGGTCGCGTGTATCGCGGTGTGGTTGCTTCTGCACTGGCGCTTTACGGTGGGCCAGCGACGGGCGCGGGCCACGGTTGAAACGCGTGAATCTCGCCGGTGACAGACGTGCTGCAGCTCGAGCGTTGGCAACGGCTCACGGCGCTCACGGTGGATGACTGTCATCCGCTGTGGTTGAGCGGGGCCGATGCGACGCTGCTCGAGGCGGCACGTCAATCGCCACGGGGGCGGCGACTGTTGGCGCGACGGCTGGCACATCATGCTGCGCCCGCCGTGTTCTCACTGTCAGCCATCGACGTATTGGCGTCATTGCCCGATTGTGATTGGGTGCTGGCCGACGGATCCGTATTACGCAGTCGCGTAGCGGATCTCGGCGTGTTGGCTTTGGCGCCCGGCTTACGCAAGCTTGTCGATCGCGCTGCGGTGCGTGAGCTGCGTGCATCGCTCGGGACGCAGCGCTATGAGTGGTTATTGGCCGGCGGGCTGGACATCGACGCGCGCATAGGCGATGTCTGGCAGTTGCAGGGATGGCGATTGGTGGATCGCTTGGTTGCGGACCGAACCAATTTCCGCCACCTGATCGAGCGACGCGGCCTGCATGAGATTGGCGGCGCGCTGTTGGGCGCCCCCGCGCTACTGCGCCAACGCGTCCGCTCGCTGTTTGCCCCGGGCGCGCGCAATGGATCGGCCCAGCCCTGGCTTCCACCCGGATGCGCACTGCAACTTTTGCGCACTGGCGGTAGCGACGAGGTTGCGTTGGATGCACTGTCACCCCCGGCGGCGATTGCCGCTGCGGCGGTGTAACGTGTCGCACGCAAAAATTCTCAATCTAAAAGCAATGGTCCACGCTCCCGATGGTGCGGTTATTCCGGCCACCTCGGTCGAACCATTTTTGGACATGGACCGGGCACTGGTGGCGGCTAACGAATTGCATTCGCAGGCGCAAGCCGATGCCCAGGCCTTGCTCAAGCAGGCGCGCTTGGAAGGTTTCGAACAAGGTTGCCAGGAAGCACGTGCCCAGATGGCGCAGGAAATTGCCCAGCAACAACGGCGAGCACATGAGCTGTACGAAAAGCAAACGGCCATGGTGCAGGACCTGGCGTTAGCGATTGTCGAACGATTGATGCCGCAGCTTGACGCCGTGGCTTTGATTCAGCCGATGGTGACGCGCGCCATTTTGGCGGCGCAGGCGGATCAGTACTTGCAGGTCAAAGTTCATCCGGCACAATTGGACGCCGCGCACGCGGCGATTGCGACGCTTGGCAATGTGCACCCGGCGGTTGGCGTCTATCAGGTCATCGCAGACGACACTCTGGATGAGTTGTCCTGCGTGGTGGAAACCGAAGTGGGTGCCGTGCGCGCCAATTTTGCCCAGCAAATCGACGCAATACGCGCAGCTTTGAATGCGCCGGATGACGATGAGCTCTAGCATAGCTCAGACAGATCACCACAAACGCCTCGCACGCGTCGGTCGCGTCGACACGGTGCAACGTGTCGGCCATGTGGCGCGTGCCTTTGGCACACTGATACGCGTGACGGGCATACGCGCGCGCATCGGCGAGCTGTGCGAACTCAAGAATCCCGACGATGACTTTCGCCTCATCGGGGAAGTGGTGGGGATTGCCGGCGGTGAAACCCTGCTTACGCCGCTGGGGTCGCTGGATGGTTTGTCGGCGGCGGCAGACGTGACGGCCACGGGTCATCGTGCGAGCGTTGCGGTGGGCGAGCAACTCAAGGGGCGCGTGCTTGATGCACACGGTGTCCCGATGGACGACGGCCCGACTTTGCAGCTGCCGCAGCGCGTCCCGGTCTACGCGCCCGCGCCCAATCCTCTCACGCGCAAGCGTATCGATACGCGCTTCAATACCGGCGTGCGCGCGCTGGACGCGACGCTCACGATGGGTGAGGGACAGCGTGTGGGCGTGTTTGCATCGGCGGGCGGCGGGAAGAGTACCTTGATGGGCATGCTCGCGCGGCGCAGCGATGCCGACGTCAACGTGGTCGTGCTGGTCGGTGAACGCGGCCGTGAAGTCAGCGAGTTTATTCAGGACAACCTTGGCGAAGAGGGTATGCGACGCAGTGTCGTGGTGGTCGCAACGTCCGATCGGCCTGCCCTTGAGCGCTCGCGTGCGGCGTATGTAGGTACGGCGATTGCCGAACATTTTCGCGAACAGGGGCAGCGCGTGCTGTTGCTGGTCGATTCCATCACGCGCTTTGCCCGCGCGCTGCGCGATGTCGGGCTTGCGGTCGGCGAGCCGCCCGTGCGGCGCGGCTTTACGCCAACGGTGTTTTCGTCGCTGCCACTCCTGTTTGAGCGTGCGGGCAACAGCGCGCGCGGGACGATGACGGCGGTCTACAGCGTACTGGTGGAGGACGACAATGACGTCGATCCCATTGCCGAGGAAACGCGCTCAATCATTGACGGCCATATCGTTCTGTCGAAGAAACTTGCCGCTGCCAATCACTACCCGGCGATTGACGTGTTGCGCAGTATCAGTCGGCTGATGCCCAAAGTAACGGATTCCGACCACCTCAAAAGCGCGTCGCGGCTGCGTGAGTATCTGGCCAAATACGAGGACATCGAGTTGCTGTTGCAGCTTGGTGAGTATGAAGCGGGCAAAGATGTCACCGCGGACGCGGCTATTCAATACCGCGACGCAATCAACCGGTTTCTGCGTCAGACCGAAGACGAAACGACGTCAGCGGAAAACACGATTGAACAGCTAAAAAGTTTGTTCGGATGAGGGCGCAATGAATCACGCTGCCCTCAATCGTTTGCTCGACGTGCGGCGGCACCGGGTCGACATGGCCCGCGCCGTACTCGAATCTAAACGTCGGGTGGCCGATGCATGTCAGGCGGAGGTCGATCGATTGCAAGCGCGCCTGGAGGATCTGCTCTTGCAACGCATGGCGCAGCAGCGCGACTTTGATTCCGCGTTGGCGCCCGCTGCGACCAGCAAGCTCCATGTAGGTCATGCGCAGTTGTGCGAGCAGTTCATTGGACGTCTGACGGACACGGCCACGAGCACAGGCCAGGAAATTGTGGCTGCGCGCAAGGCGGTACAAAAGGCGGACGACGAAGTTCGTGAGGCGGCGCGTGCCTTGCGTCAGGCGATGGCCAAGCTCGACGCGCTGGTCAACATTCGTGATCAAGCCCAACGTGAAATCAGACGCCAGAAAACGCAGATTGAAGAAGAGCAC
>CAYGSQ010000482.1:0-3324 GCA_964352435.1 uncultured Gammaproteobacteria bacterium
GCATTTGGCCCTGGCCCGGGATCTGAATATTGTGGTCGTGGATGGCGAGCGGCGGTTGGGCAATCGGCGCTGCCTGCCGGCAGGGCCGCTGCGTGGTGCTGTGCATGGGGGCGAGCCTGTGGATCTGGTGCTACTCAACGGCGGCCCCGACACCGACCAACCACGCATGAGTCTGCGCGCGACCAATGCCCGGCCACTGGCGGGCGGTGCGACCATTGCGCTCAGTGAGCTCGCGGGACAGACGGTTCACGCCGTGGCCGGCATTGGCCATCCGGCGCGTTTTTTTTCGATGCTGCGCGACTTTGGTATTGATATCATTGAGCATCCGTTTGCCGACCACGCGGCGCTTACGGATGCTCAGGTGAGTTTTGACGATGAACACCTGGTGCTGATGACTGAAAAAGACGCCGTGCGCTTTGCCCAGGCACCGCACAAGCGTTGCTACGATGTGCCGGTCGATGCGGTGCTGGACGATGCCGCCGCGTTGGCAATCGATACACTGCTGCGCAGCGTTGCGTAAAGGACTGTGGAAATGAAAAAGGTGTTGCTGACCATCGTGGCTTGCCCGCTGTGCAAGAGCCCGTTGCATTTTTCCAAAGACACCTCACAGCTAATTTGTCGCGCCGAACGGCTCGCATTTCGTATGGAGGGCGAGCGCCCCATATTGCTTGAATCTGCCGCGACCAATTTGTCGGTCGAGGAGACGGACCGTTTGACGCGTCACAGCAAGGTGCTGTCCCGTGACTGACTTTCATGTAGTCATTCCTGCACGCTACGCCTCAACGCGCCTGCCGGGCAAGCCGCTGCACCTCATCGGTGATGCGCTGTTGGTCGAGCACGTATATCGGGCGGCCGTGGCGAGCGGGGCGCTGCAAGTGATCATCGCGACCGACGACGAGCGCGTGATCAGCGCCTGCCGTGAGCGTGACATGCAGGTTGTCATGACCGATGAGGCGCACCAAAGTGGAACCGATCGTTGTGCCCAGGTGGCGCGTGATCGCGGCTGGGATGCATCAGATATTGTCGTCAACGTGCAGGGCGATGAACCGCTGGTACCGCCGGCGGCGATTGCGCAGGTCGCGGCACAGCTTGGTGAGAGCGACCTGGCTACGCTTGCAACCCCGATTACTTGCGTACGCGATTTGAATGACCCGAATCGAGTGAAAGTCGTGTGTGGCGCGGATGGTCGTGCACTGTATTTTAGTCGTGCGCCGATTCCGTTCGCGCGCGACGCGCAGCTCAATGCGCGCGCATCCCATACACATGCTCTGCACCATATCGGTCTGTACGCCTATCGCGTCGAGACTCTGCACGCACTGACGGCGCTCGCGCCGTGCGCACTGGAGCAAACCGAATCGCTCGAACAACTGCGCGCGCTTTATCACGGGTTTCGGTTGCAAGTGGGCATTATCGATTCGGCGCCGGGGCCGGGCGTGGACACGCCAGCCGACGTCGCTATTGTTGAACGGATCTTGCGTGATCAGGCGGCGCAGTTATGAGCGGCTCGGGCTGGCCAAACGGACCGACGGCGCACATTTGGCGTTTTACGGCGGTTTGATCGCAACGCTGCGTCAAATTGGCGCGCCCGGCGAGGCGAACGACTTCATGCGAGAGACCGCGGCGGCGAGCATTAGACCAATCGTCGGTAACCAAATTTGAGATGATGCATCGCGTGATCAGGCTGGAACTGCGAGTACCGGGCAATGCGCATGACGGACGACATACTCAGATGTGCTGGCGAACATCGCCTCCAGTGCGCCGCGTTGGCCACTGCTCGCCATAACAATCAGGTCGGCCTGAAAGCCCTGTGCCTCTCGTTCAATTTCGCGTCCGACGTCACCTGACCTGATTTCGTGTTTCCACTGGCAATAGTGGCTATTGTCAGGAACAGCTGTTGGCAAGCCTCCCTTGCCCACGTGGAACAGTTTCATGGAAGTTGGGTGTTCGCCCAAAGCGAGCGCAATGGTTTGTGCTTCGTTAATCGCGTGACAACTGTCTGGGAGCTTGTCGACCGGCACAAGAATGTTGCGAATCACACCGTCACCATCGCCGCGCCTGATGATGCCTTTGACGGCGCGGTCCGGGACAAAAAGTGTTCTTGCGGATGTTTTGCGGCGTATTGCATTGGCGACGGATGGCTTCAGCAAGAAATCCAGCTTGCCTTTGTGCTGTGTACCAACAACGACCAGATCGGCGCCGTACTCGTCAACCAAATTAGCCGTTGCCGTTGCCGGGTCACGATGGCGTCGCACGATTTTTTGGACACGAATCCCGAATTTACTCTGGATAAGCGACCGCGAGTCGCCGGGTTGCATCAAGCCCCACTGAGCAAGCGTTGCACGAACACCGGGAAAGGCTGCCCAGTTCACGTCGGCGCTCGATTCTGGTCCGACATGAACAACAATTAGTACCGCTTCACCTTGCAAGGCAATCGCCAGTGCCTGGCGAAACGCGCGGTGACTAACTTCGGTAAAATCAGTTGGGTGGACGATAATTTTGGCGATGGGTTCGCTCATCGTTCACCTTCTTTTGCAGATGGTCTGCTCATGTTTTTATTTGAATTCTCCGTTCGAAAAGAGCCCGAGTCGTCGATGCATCGAGGCAGACGCGGTCTCCACTGGCAACCTTGTTGCACGGTTATCCGCAAGCAATTTATGTCGAGAGATTAGCCGATTTCGCCCTCCAACGACAGGCGGTAGGCTTAGTCGGAAATTTTCGATTGTCATGCACCAGGCCCCCCCATACGCGATAGATTTTAGTTGGCATAGTAGAATAAAACTGTCTGCACCAACGGATGCATCCGACCAACTATCTTTAGGGTTGTTCATCCTGAGAATTCCCCCGGCTTGATCGCGTCCGATTCCAGATTTCTTCGACAAAGACCTAACTTTGGCTGTGGTGAACAATTGCCGCATAATTACACCTTCGGGCTACAAGGCTGGCGACAAGACATGTTGGATGTACTCGGATTTCGTCAGACTTGCTCGGAAACAAAAACCAGTGAAGTCATACATTAATGAATCAGCAAGCTAAGATCAGCGTACTTTTTATTTGCATGGGCAACATTTTTTAAAACCTTTAGAAACAGCAACCTATGCTCTTCCGGTGCAAGGTGGGCTACAAGTTGTTACCAAGCATAGTATTGCGCGCGGTCCGAACCGGACCTAGCTAAAAATTTTGCCCAGGAGTGGCCCTCTATCTGGAGGGAGCTGACGGGCTGGCGTCAGTTGACCCGAGAGAAGCTCAGAGTCAATATGTCTATCACCGCATTGTCATCAGGATTTCGCACCGTGGATAGTCCGACTAGTCAAAGCTCATCTTATG
>CAYGSQ010000483.1:0-3308 GCA_964352435.1 uncultured Gammaproteobacteria bacterium
GGGCAGACCCGGTCGCCAATGAGCTGTTTCTCGATATCCTGACCAAGTCGCGCGATCCCGAAGCCGTTTTGCGGCGCATGAGTGAAGCCGGCGTACTGGGCAGGTTCATACCGGAATTCGGACGCATCACGGCGCTGATGCAGTTTAACATGTACCACCACTACACGGTGGACGAACACCTGATACGGGCTGTCGGCATCCTGTCGAAAATCGACCAGGGCCTGTTGCAGCAGGATCATCCGGTTTCCACGGGCATCCTTCAGGGTGTCGTGTCCAGGCGCGTTCTGTACGTTGCCGTTCTGCTGCACGATATCGCCAAGGGGCGAAAGGAAGACCATTCCATCGCCGGTGCAAAGGTAGCCGCCACCCTGTGTCCGCGCCTCGGCCTGACGAAGTCTGAAACCGAGACGGTGGTGTGGCTGGTGCGTCACCATTTGCTGATGAGCGAGACGGCACAGATGCGTGACCTGTCCGACTACAAGACCATCACCGACTTCGCTGCCATTGTACAAAGCCCGGAACGGCTTCGCTTGCTCTTGATATTGACCGTGGTCGATATTCGCGCCGTGGGTCCGGGTGTGTGGAACGGATGGAAAGGCCAGTTGCTGCGCACGCTGTATTCGGAAACCGAGCCGCATTTGTCCGGGGGACATACATCGATTTCCCGGCTGGACAGGATCGAAGCGGCGAAGATGGCGCTGACGGGTGCATTGTCCGACTGGGATGCGGCGGACATATCGGCCTACCTGGACCGCCATTATGACGCCTACTGGTACACGGTTGATCTCGAGCACCAGGTGATGGACGCCAAATTGCTGGCACGGGCCGGGGCGGCGAATGAAACCGTGGCCTTTGACGTGCGCACCGACAACTTCAAATCGTCGGGCGCGGGCGGACAGCACGTCAACAAAACCGATTCCGCCGTGCGCATGACGCACATCCCCTCCGGCATTGTGGTTGAGTGTCAGGACGAGCGATCACAGCACAAGAACCGCGCACGCGCGATGTCACTGCTCAAGGCACGATTATTGGCCGACGAACAGAATCGCCAGCAATCTGAACAGGCGGAACAACGTAAGTTGCTGGTTGGGACGGGTGATCGCTCAGAGCGCATCCGCACCTACAACTATCCGCAAGGACGGGTGACCGATCACCGCATCAACCTCACACTGTACAAGCTCGATGAAATTCTCGCGGGCGATCTCGATCACATCGTTGAACCGCTACAGCAGGAATACCAAACCGAGGCGCTGGCGTCGCTGGGCGATTAAGCCGCGGCCCTCCTAGTCGTCATCAGGCGTGTGCAGCGCGCTGACGTCCAGCGGCGGCGCTGCCGCGGTGCCAATCCAGCCCCGCCGCCGGAAATAGAAAACCATGCCGACGGCCAGCGTCGTCATGACGCCCCAGGCAACAAAATAACCATTGCGGAATTTCAGTTCCGGGATGTACTCAAAGTTCATGCCGTAGATGCCGGCAACAAACGTCAATGGAATAAAAATACTGGCCATCAGCGTCAGCACTTTCATGATCTCGTTCGAGCGATGACTAACGTTGGATAAATATGACTCGGCCAGGTCGGACGCCATTTCACGGTACGCGTCGATGGATTCAACAATTTGATTGGCATGGTCATAGGTGTCGCGCGCAAACACTTTGACCGGTTCAGTAAAGAACGTGCTTTGCGGACGCAACAACACGTGCATGGCTTCACGCTGCGGGTAACCGATCCGGCGCAGCAGCACCAGTTGGCGACGAATGGTATGGATGCGCGTCAGCACGACGGGATGCGGATTGTCCACCACCCAATCTTCCAGGTCCTCTATGGAGTCCCCGAGTCGTTGCGCGACCGGGTAGTAGCGATCAATCATCGCGTCGATTAACGCATAGGCCAGGTAGTCCGTACCAAACTCACGGAGCATCCCGCCGCCGCGCGCGATGCGCGCACGCACCGAATCGAAAAAGCCCAGATGGCGCTCCTGAAAGGTAATCAGAAAACCCTCACCCTGAATAAAGCACACCTGCGGCACTGTCAGCTCGCCGTTGTCATCCACACTCGGCGCACGGGTGATCACTAACTGATAGGTGTCGTAGATCTCCGCTTTCGGACGCTGTCGACTGTTAACCGCGTTTTCCAGCGCAATCGGGTGCAAATCAAACGCGGCCGCAACGCCGCGCAGCTTTTTTTCATTGCCGAAGCCCTGGATATCCACCCACGTAACTTCTTCTCGCTTGATAAGCCCCGGCAGTGTCGACACGTCTTCAATATCGAAGATCTCGACGTTGTCGGCGTTGTATTGGGTCACCCGGATAATGGGCTCAGGGGCATCGGCGTCAATATCCAGCGTGCCCGGCCGGGCGCCAATATTCGCGTCATTCATGATGGGCATCGTCTTACCTGTTGTGTCCGGGCCGTCCCGCGGCAGCTCAAAGCCTACAACAATTCGTAACTCGCAGGGCATCGGAGACAGCCAGAGCAGCGTGTATACTTGCGCGCATTGAGCGGGCCTTGCCTGCCGCGAACATAAACCGGAGACCAACTATGCGCATCACCAAATTCACTCGATTATTTATGCTCATGTGCTTTGTAGGAGGCATCACGTTTTCCGCACAAGCACAGGACAACTTGCGCCAAACGCTGTTCGAAGAAGCCAAAGACGCGCTGGTTGTCGCGAACAAGGCGCAGGCGCCCTATCTGGCCCCAACGCGCTACGAAGCCGGTGCCGGTCATTACAAGAAAGCCGAAGAGCTCCTCGAGCGCGGCGGCAATCTAGATCGCATACGCTCCGAGCTTGGCAAAGCCGTCAAGGAATGGACGGACGCACTCGACGCGACCAAGGTCGCTCAGATAACCCTGTCCGGCGCCATTTTGGCCCGTGCCGATGCCAAGAGCGCCGATGCTCCCAACTACGCACCTGATGCGTGGCGTGACGGTGAAGATCAGTTTCGCGAAGCCGCCATTACGCTTGAGAGCGGCAGCCTGAAGTCCGCCGAGCGTCAAGGCGCAAAAGCACAGGAAAACTTTCGCGCCGCCGAGCTTGCCGCCATCAAAGCCAATTACCTGAACGAAACGCAGGCTCTTTTGGATCGTGCAGAAGACCTGAAAGCCAAACGCTATGCGCCCGCTACGCTCGCCAATGCGACGTCATTGTTTGCCGAAGCAGAAAAAGAACTTACGCAAAACCGCTATGACACTGACCGTCCGCGTTCGTTGGCACAGGATGCGAAGCACCAGGCCAACCTGGCTATTTATTTGGCCGACAACCTGAAGCGTGTCGATCGTGAGCGCAGTGATCTCGAAGCATTTGTAC
>CAYGSQ010000484.1:0-3307 GCA_964352435.1 uncultured Gammaproteobacteria bacterium
GGTCTTTCATTGGGACCTGGCCTACCAGTTCGGTCATCTGCTCGATCGAGCGACCCAACGGCTGGCCGATATTCTTGCTGCTCTGTTTGTTCGGGCGCAGCACATGTCGAATAACAAAGCCGAGACATGGTAATTCGCCATTGGTCACTGACACCGCTGACAGCTCAACGTCGGCGGGTGAACCAAACTCTGGATTGACCCGCGTGGCAAAATGTCTGATTTCGCCGCGCTGGCGCAGATTCTTTTTGATGACCTCAACGTCGACGCCGGGGCGTCCCAGCCATTGATCAAGAGGTTGGTTGATCATCTGTATTTCGGAGGCCACCTGACACAGTTCAACGAACGCCTCATTGACCGTCATGATGCGGCCGCTGACGTCGGTGACAACAAACGCGTCAGTGGAATGTTCGATGACATCCAGTACGGCACTGCGACTGTCATCCTGCTGTTCGAACGGCTGACTGGTGCCGGCATGGTGCAAGCGCAGAAGGCAAAGTGACGCGTCTTCGCGCCGCAAAAATGAGGCCGATACATTGACCGGTACGCCACCGCGCGTCTCGCTGCGCAGGTCTTCGGTTTTGCCCGCTGCCCGCAGGCGTGCCTGCAATGCACTG
Source organism: uncultured Gammaproteobacteria bacterium (assembly GCA_964352435.1). Lineage (GTDB taxonomy): Bacteria > Pseudomonadota > Gammaproteobacteria > Steroidobacterales > JBCCMA01 > JBCCMA01. The sequence goes on from CAYGSQ010000484.1 coordinate 615, forward strand.
ATTGAATCTGCTTCGTCTTTACCAAACACTGAGGCTAGTGGCTGGCCGATAATCTTGTTGGCCGACTTGCTGAGAAGTCGTGCTGCGGCCGGATTGGCTTCGACGACGTTGCCGTTGCCGGTGTCGGCTATCAGGATGGCTTCTGACGCCATCTGGAACAGCATGCGATAGCGAGTCTCGGCGTGATACAGCCGTGAGTAATCACGCTCGATGGATTGTTGCACGTCGATAAGCTGTTGCTGCAGCGCTGACATGGGTCGCAGATCCCGGCCCATAATCAGTTTCATCGAGTGATCAGTAACGCCGAACGCGCGGTACATGATTGGCAGGTCGCGGTCCGAGTGCTGCCATATGTGGTTAACCTGGCGCCACCGTGATGGTTGGTCCTCGTCGCGATTGAGCAACATGGATTCGATTTTGGGCCGGCTTTCAACCGTCACAGTGTCGATCCACGCTTTGCCTACCCAAGCTCTCGCCAACTCGAGCAGGTCCTGACTGGTGTCAGCGGCAACGTCGCGCACGATGCCTTTTTCATCAACGACGAGCGCGACATCATTTGCCCCGCCTACGATCGTTGAGATTGAGTCTGCCGTGATGGCGGACGCGTACTTTTTCTTAAGCGACTGAATTTTTAGGGGCGAAGATGGCATCTAGCATAATCAACTAATGTAAGGGCGTCTCGGGCTCTGCGCGTCAAGCAATGATTCTGCGAGCTGGACAGCTTGCTGTCCGTCGGTGGCTGAACCGTCGGCGCCCACCTTGCGCGCGAGGCCGGGATTGTGCATGAACACCTGGCCGCCGACCAGTACATTGAGCTTCTTATTTCGCGAGTGTGATCTTAGCAGCGCGATGCGGTCGGGCAGTTCACTGAGATGCGTTTCGGCGCTTACCGAGATGCCCAGAAGGTCAATGTCCTGAGTGCTTAGCAGCTGGCAGGCTTCTGCATCGTTGCTCAGTGAGCCACTAAAAACGTTCCAGCCAGCGCGACGGAAAAACTCCACCACCATGAAGATGCCAAAGGTATGTATCTCGCCAGGCAGCGCAAAAATGGCGGCGGTATGACCGGGGCCTGCGTGCTCTGTAGCGTTAGCGCAAAACAATGGGCTGAATTGCAAAAGAATCTGGTGTAGCCGACTCACGCCGATAGTGACCTCGGCAAAGTTGGCCTCATCTTCATCCCACATACTGCCAAGCTTGCGTGCTGCCGGGGCCAAAAGGTCGAGATAGAGATCCTTTAATGAGGCACCCTTGTTGCGCAGCACCTGAAGGTACTCAACGGCCACGCTGGCATCATGGTGTAACAGCATCTGGACCAACTCGGCGGTTGTTTCCTGGCTGTCAGACAGCAGCCCGGTGACGCCATGTTCGGGTTCAGGCTGCAGCGGACTGGGTAATACGCTAAACGTCATCATAAGTCGCGGGATTATCTCCCCCTCGATGGTTTTCGCTAACAGGGGTGAGCTCCCGCTCACGCCCTGACCGTCGGAGGAAACGTCGGAGCAATACTCCGCAGATTTCCTACGATCTTCTGAGCTGTCAGTCCGTCGGCTTGTTGTCATGGTGCAGGCCTCCCGGGCCTATGTAAGCGTCGGGAAATAATACACCGTCAAACCACCGAGTCTTGCCGCATTGCGGCCAATCACACGAATGCAAACTCAGGAATCTCTGAGTTACTACACACGCGTTGAGTAAAATTGTCAAGAAGAATTGACGTAGTGATAGGTTGACACTTTGTGTCAACCGTTCTAGATTCCGTAAACCGAAGGTGACATCCAGATCAACCTAAGGCTGGGAACGACATCAATGCGACAAGACAACCATGTACCTTTATATACACCGGACCAACGCGCGCGCCGTGATGCGTCGCGCTGGACCTTCGTTCAGGGTGTGCTCGCGCCCCTGCAATTTCTGATCTTTTTGGTCTCGCTGGGCCTGGTCATCCGCTATTTGATGACCGGTCAGGGCGCCTTGGTGGCGACGATTTCGGTGGTACTAAAGACCATCACGTTGTACGCCATCATGATCACCGGCTCATTGTGGGAAAAAGACGTCTATGATAAGTATTTGTTTGCTGGGCCGTTTTTCTGGGAAGACGTCGTAAGCATGCTGGTTATGGCGCTCCACACCGCGTATATCGCGGCGCTGATATTCGGTTTCCTTACCGTGCGCGAGCAAATGCTGCTGGCCATGGCGGCCTACGCCAGCTACGTGGTCAACGCCATCCAGTTTGTCTGGAAATTCCGTCTGGCGAAAATGGCACCGCCGACCGCCGGGCCCCAAATGGTCGCGGGCGACATGATATGAGTGGCCATGAAGCGGTACTCCACGATCAGCGGGATGGCCTCCCTGTAATTAAGGAGCGCGGTCAGCGCGAAGTTTTTTGCGGATTGACCGGCATTGTGTGGATGCATCGCAAGATTCAGGACGCTTTTTTTCTCGTGGTTGGCTCCCGCACCTGCGCACATCTGATTCAGTCGGCGGCGGGCGTGATGATTTTCGCCGAGCCGCGATTTGCGACCGCCATCATCGATGAGCGTGATCTGGCGGGTCTTGCCGATGTTAACGAGGAGCTTGATCGTGAGGTCGCGCGGCTACTTGAGCGGCGGCCCGACATCAAAATGCTGTTTTTGGTCGGCTCATGCCCCTCCGAGGTCATCAAGCTCGATCTCTCGCGTGCGGCGGAGCGACTATCA
>CAYGSQ010000485.1:0-3307 GCA_964352435.1 uncultured Gammaproteobacteria bacterium
GCCTGCGCCTGCAAATGCATCGCCGACTCTTATGGCCGATGCAGGCGGTGTCTACGTCACACCGGCACTTGACGCGCGGGGCTATGGCGCTGCCAACGACGAATTTAGTAACGGCGTGGGTTCGGCCCGCGGCCCGGTCGGTCGCGTGGGTCGCGGCGGATTCGGTGGCTCAGGCGTGGTCTCGGTGACGGGCGTTGCGCTGGCCGATGGTGGTGCAGGCTCAGGCGCTGCGGGCGCGGCAAAAGCCGGGCAAGCAGGCCAAATCCAGCCCGTCGTGGGCAACGGCGAGCAACTGATTGCTGCGGTTGACGATATCTCGACCGATGGCCGATCTGATTTCAACAGCCTTGTAACCACATCCGGTAGCTCGGGTTCTACATCGAGTCAGCCGGCACCGGCGACCTCTGGTGCGGCGCTACCGCCACCGCCCGTTGCACCAAAACCACCGGCCGTCATTGCGCCCCCGCCAGTTGTGGCCAGCACCGATTCATCGACGGGCGCTTCGGCCCCGCCGCCTGCGTCGCCAGGTGCCGCACCGTCGGCACCGGGTCCAGGCGTGGTAACCGGGCCGCCTGCGTCAACGATTACGGCTGGCACCACGCCACCGCCCGCAGCGCCATCGACGGTCGAGCCGCCCGTTCTGGCTGGCGTGACGCCACCAGCACCGGGCGCAGCCACCGGCGACGCGCCCGTGGCGGGCCGCCCCGCTAGCGGGGCAGGCGCGGAAAGCCCGTCGGTCACCGAGCTGCCGCTTGCTGCTGATGCGCTACTGCCAACCGACATGGAGTGGCCGCTGAGTGCGGACAACACCGGCATCGAAGGGGGTCAAACAGAGGGCCCTGACGTGACCCAGATTCCGTCGCCGGCCACGGCATTGCTCATGCTTGCAGGATTTGCCGGGATGGGTTGGGCGCGCCGACGCGCGCGCTAGCCGGCATTGTTCATGAATAACGCAGGCTAGACCCTTTGTTATCGTAGGTCAGGCAGGTTGCATGCAGCCTGTCCGCTTCACGTATCTGGAGAACCCATGAAATCATTGATCGCCAAATGGGCACTCGTGCTCGTTATTTTTGCTACGCCGTCGCTGAGTTTTGCGCAAGACAAAATCCAAAAGGTGTACACCGACGACGAGCTTGTCAGCATTTTCGAAGACGCGGGTTACCGTGCGGTAGAAATTCTCGAAGAGCGGGTCATTCAGCTCAAGATTGACGGTCACAACTACGCGCTCTACGTGTATGACGATAACGATCTCCAGCTCTACTTTGGCTTGACCGGGTTCACCGTCGATGCCGATGACATCAATGAATGGAATCGTACCAAGCGTCTGTGCCGTGCCTATATCGATCTCGAAAACGATCCGGTGATCGAATCCGATCTGTTGGCCAATGCCGGGCTGACGCCTAAACAGATTACTGAATGGGTGGCTGTGTTCGATGATATTGCCCGCGGCTTCCGCCGTTTTCTCAATCGAAAAGACGAAGAGTAGCGGCGCCTGGGTCGTTGGCGATGAATGTCACTGACGCACTGAAGTCGCGTCGCACGGTGCGGGGCTTTTTGCCCAAGGCGGTTCCCGCGGCACTGATTCGGGATATTTTCAGTGCCGCGCAAGCCAGCGCCTCCAACTGCAACACGCAGCCGTGGCAGGTCAGTGTCGTCTCCGGCGCGGCGCGTGATCGATTGGCCGATGCACTTGTGGCGCACATCCTGGCCGGTGCCAAGCCGGCCCCTGTTTTTCCACTGGGGGATGCCAACCTTCAGGGTGTCTACCGCGAGCGTCAGATCGCGTGCGCGGCGGACTACTACGGTGTCATGGGTATCACCCGCGAAGACAAAGCGGGTCGCAATGCCCTGATGATGAAAAACTGGCAGTTCTTTGGCGCCCCGCATGTGGCCTTTTTGTCGATGCCTGCAAGCATGGGCCCGGTCAACGCGATTGATGTTGGCATCTATCTCCAGTCACTGATGTTGCTGATGGTCGAGCACGGTTTGGCGAGTTGCCCCCAGGGCGCATTGGCCGTTTTTCCGGAGCCGGTCGCAGATATCGCCCACATCCCCGAGGACCACGGCATTTTGTGCGGCTTGTCATTTGGCTACGCGGACGAGCAGGCGCAAATCAATCAGGCCGTCATGCCGCGCGCGCCTCTCGACGACAGCGTAACGTTCATAACGTGAGCGCGTTCACGCGCAGTTCATGGCGGACCCGTCACACTTAGGCCTGAATTGTCATATTGTCCCTGTGGACTGGAGTGCCCCATGGCTGCCAAACGCTTTATCTTCCTCGCGATCATCGCCGCCGCCGCCCTGGGTGGCTGCGCAAGTATGAGCCCTGAGGAGTGCATGACCGCCGACTGGCGCACGATTGGCTTTGAAGATGGCGCGCGCGGCAAGACGGCCGAGAGCATAGGTCGACATCGCAAGGCGTGCGCCAAAGCGGGCGTCACCGCGAATCAGGCGCGCTATGAAGAGGGCCGTCAGACAGGCCTGCGCGAGTTTTGCCAGCCAGCGAAAGGCTACGATGTTGGTCTTCGCGGCGACGCCTATCAAGGGGTCTGCCCCAGCGATCTGGAAGACGAGTTCTTACGCGCTTATGAAGAGGGTCGCTATCTGCACGGACTGGAACAAGCCGTGCGTGATGTCGAGCAGTCGCTGGGGCGCGTCGATCGCGAGCTTGCGCAGGGGCGTGAAGATCTGACCGACGGCGAGTCTCAACTGATTGATGGACGTGGCTCACGCGAGGAGCGTGCGGCAATTGTTGACGATAATCGAGCGCTGGCTGAGCGCATTGGCCAGCTTGAAATTGAGCGCGACGGACTTCTGATTGAGCTTGGCGAGCGGCGCGCCGTACTGCGTGACTACGGGCGCTGAATTCAGCTGGCCCTGTCCAGCATGACACTGAGGAACGCGTCGGCTTCCGCGATCGAACGTTCCATGTCATCGATCAACGCGTCGACGTTGGTTTCAATGATGGCGGCCTCACCCTCGAGCGAGGCAATCGCTGACAAATTGAGGTTGTGTTTCAGGTATAGCACCTGATCGCGGAAGCTGTCGAGCACGGGTGTCATGCGTGACTCCGATTCGCGCATGGCGCTGATCATGCGTGTGGCATGATCGCGTGTCTGGTCAAATTGTTGTTCTGCCAGTTGCTTCAGATTGGCGTCATTGTACTGGTCGAGTTCACCGCGCCACTCCTCGAGCAAGCGATTGCTGGCTGACACCACGCGATCAACGCGCTTGCTAATGTCACTGGCCGCCGATTCCGATTTTTCGAACGCTTTGTTCAAGCGTTTGTATTGACGCTCGAGCTCCG
>CAYGSQ010000486.1:0-3307 GCA_964352435.1 uncultured Gammaproteobacteria bacterium
GCCGGCTAGCCTGTACGGTGCCCTGCAGCATTGCGGACTTGCTGCTGGCGCGGTCGCGGAGCGTGCGGATCGTTGCACCAAAAGGCAGCGCATCGACCTGTGCAGGGCGTATTGAGGCCGGCACAACGACGATTACGTGGTCCTGATTGGCCAGCATAGACTGAGTGAGCCGCTTGTCGGAAGTGGACACGCGGAGTCGAATGGGGGGTGGTGCAAAATCCATAGCGCTTATTCTTGACCCTTTATGGTGGAACGTCGATGATACGCCTCGCAATCAAGGCTGGCGCCCGCAGGCATGACTGTGGCGAGCGCAGATGCTAGCAGGACGCCGCTTTGACTTCATCTTCAGGACCGCTGGCCGAGTATGGCTGACGGTTCTAACGTCAACCCTTATATGAAGAGTGACTGTGACCCAAAATACGCCCCCGCCAGATATCGATCCAAGTGAAACCAGTGAATGGCTTCAGTCCATTGATTCAGTCATTCAGGTTCACGGTCCGCAGCGTGCTCATTATCTGATTGAGCAGCTCGTTGACCGCACGCGGCGCTCCGGGGCTTATTTGCCTTACAGCCACAATACGGCGTACCTCAATACCATTCCGGTGCATCAGCAGACGCCGTTTCCGGGCGATATCGCGATCGAAAAGCGGTTGCTGGCGTATCTGCGCTGGAACGCCATGGCGACCGTGCTTCACGCCAACAAAATCAGCAGCGAATACGGCGGACATATCGCGACCTACGCGTCGTCGGCGGTGTTGTATGAAGTCGGTTTTAACCACTTCTGGCGTGCGCGCGACAAAGACTTTCTGGGCGACATGGTGTTCATGCAAGGGCACTCCTCACCGGGTATCTACGCGCGGGCTTTCCTCGAAGGCCGCATGGAAGAAAAAGACCTTCGTCGCTTCCGCCGCGAAGTGGATGGCGGGGGTTTGTCGTCCTATCCGCATCCATGGCTGATGCCGGATTTCTGGCAGTTCCCGACCGTGTCGATGGGACTTGGGCCAATGATGGCGATTTACCAGGCGCGCTACATGCGCTATCTGGAAAAGCGCGGCATGCTCGAGCCCCAGGGACGCAAGGTCTGGTGTTTTTGCGGCGACGGCGAAATGGACGAGCCCGAAAGCATGGGCGCATTGACCATGCCGGTGCGCTAGAAGCTGGACAATCTGGTGTTCGTCATTAACTGCAACCTGCAGCGGCTTGACGGACCTGTGCGCGGCAATGGGAAAATCATTCAGGAACTGGAGTCCGCATTTGGCGGCGCCGGTTGGAACGTTATTAAAGTACTGTGGGGCTCACGTTGGGACCCACTGCTGGCGCGCGATCGCCAGGGCCTGTTGCAACAGCGTATGGAAGAGGCGGTCGACGGCGAGTACCAGAACTTCAAGCAAAAGGGCGGCGCGTACACACGCGAGCACTTCTTCGGTAAATACCCCGAGCTCAAAGCCATGGTCGCCAACATGTCCGACAAGGATATCTGGCGCTTGAACCGCGGCGGGCACGACGTCGAGAAAGTCTACGCGGCCTACCATCAGGCCGTGCAACCGTCGGGCCGACCAACCGTGATTCTGGCCAAAACGGTCAAGGGTTTCGGCATGGGCGCGGCGGGCGAAGGCCAGAACATTACGCACCAGAAAAAGAAGATGGATCTGGAGGCGTTGGCCCATTTCCGCGATCGCTTCAACTTGCCCATTCGCGACGAGGATCTCGAAGAAATCCCGTTCTGCAAACCCGAGCCTCACAGCGCGGAAATGAAGTACCTGCACGAACGCCGCAAAGAACTCAAAGGCTTCTTGCCGGCGCGCAGGACCGACGTCAAGCCGCTCAAGATTCCGGCGCTCGATATTTTCAAGGCACAGACCGACGGCAGTGGCGATCGCGAGGCGTCAACCACGATGGCCGTCGTGCGCATGCTCGGATCTTTGCTCAAGGATAAAACACTTAAAAAGCTCGTCGTGCCGATCGTGCCCGATGAAGCACGTACGTTTGGTATGGAAGGCATGTTCCGTCAGGTGGGGATTTACTCGTCAGTCGGTCAGCTGTACACGCCGCAAGATGCCGACCAATTGATGTACTACCGCGAAGACAAGGGTGGGCAGATTTTGCAGGAAGGCATCAACGAGGCGGGCGCGACCTGCTCGTGGATGGCGGCCGGCACGTCTTACGCCAACCACGGCGTCTCGACCATTCCGTTCTACATTTATTATTCGATGTTTGGCTTCCAGCGTGTTGGTGATTTCCTGTGGGCGGCGGGCGACATGCAGGCGCGCGGGTTCTTGCTTGGCGGCACGGCTGGCCGTACAACGCTTGCGGGTGAGGGCCTGCAGCATCAGGACGGGCACTCGCTGGTGCTGGCGTCCACCATACCCAACTGTATTTCCTACGATCCGGCCTACGCTTACGAGATGGCGGTGATTGTGCACGACGGCCTGCGCCGCATGTATGAAGAACAGGAAAACGTTTTCTACTACGTCGCGTGCATGAACGAAAACTACGTGCAGCCAGCGTTACCCGACGGCGTGAACGACGGCATCTTGCGCGGCATGTATCGTCTGCGCGAAGGCGCCGGTGGCAAGCACAAAGTGCAGCTTCTGGGCTCGGGCACCATCTTGCGCGAAGTGTTGGCGGCCGAACAATTGCTGCGTGAACATTATGACGTGGCGGCCGATGTGTGGAGCGTGACCAGCTACAACGAGCTGCGGCGTGAAGCCTCGGACGTCGAGCGGCGCAACAATCTGCATCCCAAAGAGGCACCGGCCAAGTCGTACGTCGCCGAGTCGTTCGATGGTGTTGAAGGGCCGTTCATCGCGGCCAGCGACTACATGCAAATCGTGCCCGACCAAATTCGCCAGTGGGTGCCGGGCCGTTTCGTCGTGCTTGGTACTGACGGCTTTGGCCGCTCGGATGGACGCGCGGCGCTGCGACGACATTTTGAGGTCGATCGCTTTTACATCGTCATCGCGACGCTCAAGGCGTTGGCGGACGAGGGCAAGCTTGATGCGTCGGTGGTCGACAAGGCGATAGATCGCTTTGATATTGACCGCAACAAAACCAATCCACGGTCGGCATAAGAATGAGTGCAGAACACACAATCAAGGTGCCTGACCTCGGCGATTTCGACGAAGTCGAAGTCATTGAAGTCGAAATTAGCGTTGGCGACACCGTCGAGCTCGAGTCTCCACTCATCACGCTGGAAACTGACAAGGCCACGATGGATGTGCCGAGTGACGCGGCGGGGGTGGTGACCCAGGTGTTGGTCAAGTCCGGTGACCGCGTGTCGCCCGGCACGGCGATTGCCGTGTTGCAG
>CAYGSQ010000487.1:0-3304 GCA_964352435.1 uncultured Gammaproteobacteria bacterium
CTGCGCTGGCACACTACTCAAAGGCTGCTCGCTGAGTAAGTTGTAGACTTTCAAGCCGCGGGCGGTGGCGCCTGAATCAACGTCGCGCCGCAGTGGTCTGGTTCACAGGGCTGAAATCCAGCGGTGAACGGCCCTGCGTTCGCGTTGGTTTCGGTTGGCATCGTGCCGCCGCTTGGCCGTGCCTTGATCCACACCGCTGGTCACCGTGCTCGATTCGGCGGGCAATTTACCCTCAAATTCTGGGAAATCAATCACATACTTGCATGCCAATTTGACAGAAACTAGGCACCGTCGGGACGCTGGGCCCGGCGCAATAAGGGTGCCATGTGACGTCGATAGCCAAATTCGGGTTTGCCCGTCCATTTTTCGTGGGCGTGTTCTTCCTGATTACCATGCAGGTGCAGGCCCAGACGCCGGTCTCGCTATTTGAGAGTTTTGCCGGCGATTACGATTACGTGGTGATCGGTGGCAGCCTGCGCAACCGTCCCAATTCAGGTGCCGGCGCGAACGCGTGTTCGCTTGACGCCACGGATACGGCCTCGTTACCCGTCATACCGGCAGGCTCAACGCTGGTGGCGGCGTATCTGTATTGGGGGGGCTCCGGCAACACGCCGGATTCACAGGTGACGTTCAACGGCACCACGGTGTCGGCCGATCGCACGTTTTTGGATACCTTTGTGCTTGGCACCACCTACCGTTTTTTTGGCGGCTTCGCAGATGTGTCGAGTCTTGTTACGCCCACGACAGGCCAGAGTTTCACCTTCGGCGGTCTAAGCGTCACCAGCGGTGCGCCTTTTTGTGCTGTACAGGCCGTGGTCGCCGGTTGGTCTTTGCTGGTGGTGTTCGAGAATTCGGTCACCGAACCGTTGCGCGTGATCAACGTGTTTGACGGCTTTCAGATTTTCCGCGGCGGATCGATCACGCTCAATCCAAGTAATTTCGTGATCCCGGCGACGCCGGACGGCCGACGCACTGTTGTCACGTGGGAAGGTGATGTTGAGAACTCGGCGCCGCTGGGCGGCTTTTCAGAGAACCTGACGTTCAATGGCGCCCCACTGATCGACGGCCTCAATCCGCCCAACAATCAGTTTAACTCCACGATCAACAACACCAGCACGACGACCGAGTACGGCGTCGACATCGATCAATACGACATCAGCTCGCTGCTGTCGCCGGGTGATACATCGGGCACGACCGTCTACAGCTCCGGCGGCGATCTGGTGATTCTGACGCTCGAGGTCATCGGCGTTTCAAACACCGAGACGGCCGACCTGTCGCTGGCCAAAACCCACGTGGGCGATTTTGTCGCGCGGCAAAACAATGACTATCGAATTGTGGTCGCAAATCAGGGGCCGAGTGATGAGGTCAATACGGTCACGGTGACCGATACGCTGCCCGCGGGATTGACCTATGTGTCCGGCGGCGGCGCCGGTTGGACCTGTGCGTCTGCAGGGCAAACGGTAACCTGCAGCAACAGTACGGTGCTGTCGGTGGGTCAAACCTACCCGGACCTTGTGCTGACCGTCTTGCCCGACATTGCCGCGGTGCCCGGCGTCACCAATACCGCGAGCGTCAGCAGCGCCACATTCGACAACCAAAGTGCCAACGATACCGATGCGGATCCGACCACGGTGCTCGATCTCAATCCCGCGCTGGTCGTACTCAAATCGGCGCTGACGATATCCGATCCGATCAACGGTTCGACGAACCCCAAGGCAATTCCCGGTGCCCAGGTTCGCTATTCGGTAACTGTCAGCAATACGGGTAGCGGCCCGGTCGACGATGGCAGTCTGATCATTACCGATGCGCTGCCAACCAACACGGTGCTGTTCGTGGATGATGCGGGTGGCCCACCCATCACATTCACAGACGGCACGCCGTCGAGCACATTGAGCTTCGATTTCTCTACCGACGTGGCGTTCACACGTGCTGTGGGCGGTGGCGCGCCCTTTGATTACACGCCGGTGCCCAATCCTGAGGGGTACGATCCCCTGGTCACCGGTATGGAAATCCGGCCTCAAGGTACGTTTCTGGGCACGAGTGACGCGGCGAATCCCACCGGGTTCACTCTGAACTTTGCCGTACGCGTGGGCGAATAAGACGCAAGCCACGCGACTTCCACGATCCTGATGATGCCAGCGGCCCGGAAAGTTCATCGCACGAGCTACTGTCGGGTAACTGCCGGGCAGTTTACGTAACCGACATTTTGCTACTGACCTGGCAGGGCGACAGGTACGGCATATGGTATGACGACGTCGAAGCCAAACTCGGTCAGACAACATGACCGGGAGCGGCTCGCGGTGGCCAGACGTTGATTGAGGCCATGCCGCTCGCTTGCTCTGGTTTCTGATGGTGTTTGCATTGTTCAGGCTGCATCCGTCTGGATGCAATACATGACGGCCTACTATCTAATCGCCGAGCTCTCATCCGCCCAGCCCGGTGACTACTTCCTGGTGCCTGCCGGCACCAGCACGGCAGGTGCCGCGGCACTGGAAATCGGCCGTCAGTTTGGCGCCACGATGATTGCCACGACGCGCTTCGATTACAACGAGGACTATTTACGCGCTGCTGGCGCGGATCATGTCTATGTTCAAGGGCAGGGCGACCTCGCGGAGTTTTTACTTGAGGTGACGAAAGGGCAAGGCATCAAAGCGGCTTTCGACCCCCTCGGTGGCAGCATGATCAATCAGTACGCCAAAGCGCTGGGGCAGGACGCACGCATCTATTTCTATGGCCTTATCGATGGCAAATTTCCTGAAGCGCTGCCCATCGTCGAGATGTTTCAAAAGAACGCATCCTTTCACCCCTACTCCCTGTTCCACTATGTCATCGACCCCACGTGGCGCGACAAAGGCATCGCGTTCGTCAATGAGGCGCTTGAAAAAGGGTGGATCAAACCGCGGGTCGATCGCGTGTATCCAATGGAGAAGTACATTGAAGCGTGGGACTACCTGCGTCAGCCGCGTACCGCGCACGGTAAGGTGGTGATCGAGACAGGGCTCTAGCCCGAAGGCGAATAGCAACGCAGTTTCGGTCAGATCGCATTTGGTGACGGGGCCGAATGAGCCGGCCAACTAGAATGGCGGCCAGCTCTTCGGACAAGGTCTGCTGCGACCATTAAGGAAAAAAGTAAGGTTTTTTTTAACGCACATTGCACCACGCTGGCCGCTCCGTTCCACGCCAATCGCACCAACCTGCCAAAGGGCAAAAATGTACTACCCTTAAGTTGATAGCCTACGCCGTAATAGTGCCGGGCCATTCGCTCCAAACCCGGAAACAAAAACAAGGACGTGGGACCGAATGA
>CAYGSQ010000488.1:0-3296 GCA_964352435.1 uncultured Gammaproteobacteria bacterium
CTTCCGGGGCGACCTTGGCGCTGTAGCCGACGCGCGCGGCGCGGCGAGCGTAAAGCTCCAACAGCTCGGCGGCTACATCACGAATCTTTTTGGCCGCCTTGCGCCGGGCTTTTTCCCATTGATCCGAACCCAGGCGGTGAAGAGGCGCGTGTTCGGGCGCAGCACCGGTGTAGCGCGAGATCAGGTGCAACGAGTGCACCGGCACATAGAGGCGATCGCCGTCGGCGTAGGTGAGGGTCAGATATTCGGCATCCGCACCGCCTGCATCGAGGTGGGTCAGTCCTTCGTAGCGGCCAACGCCGTAGCCCTCATGGACCACCGGCGCGCCGACATTGAGGTCGGTGAGGTCACGAATGATGGTCTGTGGGTCGCGCGCCGCTTTTTGTCGACGTGCGGTTTTGACCTTGCGCTGGAACAGCTGGTTTTCGGCGATCACCGCCAGCCGGTCGTGCTCGAGATGCAGTCCTTCTTGCAGGGGCGCGACGGTGACGCCCAGCGCCGGGCGCTTCTTAATAAAATCGGGCCAGCTGGCAACGGGTGTTGGCTTCAGCTTTTGGTCCCGCAGCATGTCGCTGAGCGTTTCCCGGCGTCCGGGCGACTCTGCCACCAGTAGCAAGGCGCCATCGAAGTCTTCGACGAATTCGCGCAGCTTCTGGGTGGGTGAACGCGAGGTCGACTTGAGGTTCAGGTTGGGTGGGGCTTTGGTCTCAAAGCGGACCGCCTGATCGTCCTCGCGCGTCGACTCGAAGCGGCCGGCGCGAATGAGTCGCTGTTGATCGAGCGCGTTTTCAATGTCCTGCAGCGAGTAGAAGAGCTCCTCCGGCGTCAGGACCGGGCGTTCAATATCGTGGCCAAACTGGTCGTAGCGTCGCTCAATCGCCTCGAATGCGCCCTTGGCAGCCTCCCGGGCTTCCAGGCTTTCAATGACCAGCGGGTCTTTGCCCAGGTAATCGAAAAAGCCGTCCGTGCCTTCAAAAAACAGGGGCAGATAGTTTTCAACGCCGCCCGCCGCCGCACCTTCGCTGACTTCGCGATAGATATTGCTGCGTGTCGGGTCGCCTTCGAAACGTTGACGAAACTGCTTTCGAAACAACGTTATGCCATCTTCATCTAATGCAAATTCTCTCGCAGGTAGCAGCTTCAATTGCTCGATTTTTTCGCCGCTGCGCTGGGTCTTCACGTCAAACAGGCGTATCGACTCGATGTCGTCATCAAAGTAATCAAGCCGTACCGGTTCGTCTTGACCGGCCCCAAACAGATCGATGATGGCGCCGCGTACGGCGAACTCGCCGCGCTCCATCACCGTGGTGACATGACGGTAGCCGGCGGCGGTCAATTGCGCGCGCAGCTGGGCCGGGTTCTGGGTTTGGCCGGCGCGCAGATCAAGACTGCGTGCACGCACGAAATCGACCGGCGGTAGTCGGCGCAGCACAGCGCGCACATCGACCACCACGATATCGGCGCGCCCGCTGCTGAGGGCGGCGAGTGTGCCCAGGCGTTCGCCGATGAGGTCCTGATGCGGCGAGAAGCTGTCGTAGGCCAGCGTATCTAGATCGGGAAACGACAGGATGCTCAGGTCGGGCGCGAAAAAGCCCAGAGCCGTGGCCAGAATTTCGGTGTCCTCGGCGCCTTCGGCCACCACCACAGTCTGACCATCGTGCCGACGTGCCGCGCCCGCAATAGCCAGCGCGTTGGCCGAGCCATACAGGCGCCCCCAGCGCAGCGCATGACTGCGGCCTCGTTGAGCCGGTAATGCGGGTGAGAATATATCGGCGACTTGCGCTTTGGACATGCTGGACCTTGAGAGCACGCTGTCGCCTTGAAGACTCAGCGTGAGAAAAAGAGCGCGATTATGGCATTACAAAAAGACGGAGACGACCACGCGTTCTGCGTGGTCGTCGCAAGGTCGTGTAGTTCGTAGTGCCTGGCCGTATTGGATGCACGGCGTAAGACGTAGGGTGTCGGTCCGCGCTTTTCTAGCGCTTGGGTACCGAGTGGATAACGTGTTTGTACTCGAAGTAAACAATGAAGCTGTTGTACTCCCAACGTGTAATGGGTGGATCGCCAACCGCTGCTCGGCGGGCGGCAGGTGCGCCGTAGGTTTTTTCAACCTGGTTCATGCTCATCCCGCGCTCAGGGAATGCAACGCTCGCCTTGGCGGACGTATCGGTGCCGGGCACCGACAAATTCTGCGCTGCAATGGGCAAAGAGAGCGCAGCAGCGAGCGCAGTCACTACTGTGAATCTTTTGTTAACCATCGTTTACTCCGCTGCTTTGTTGGAGCCTCACGTTAGCCTGACGTCGTGCGCCGGTTCAAGGGGTCTGGTTGCTGCTATGCAACAACCGTTGTTCTGGCAGGGACATACCGTTACGGTGCCCGCCCATGGAATACCAAAGCGCGCTGGAGCGCGCCGTCCTGGTACGGCGCTACAAAAGATTTTTGGCGGACGTTATCCGCGCGGACGGCACCGAGCTGACCATACATTGTCCCAACACCGGCTCGATGCTTGGCTGCAATGAGCCAGGCTCGCAGGTGTGGATGAGTCGCAGCGACAACCCCAAGCGCAAATATGCGCACACCTGGGAGCAGGTGGCCGGTGCTGATGACGTGCGCATTGGCGTGCACACGGGTCGCTCAAACTCGCTGGTGCGCGAGGCGATCGAACATAATGTGATTGACGAACTGAGTGGTTACGACGAGGTCAAAGCAGAGGTCTCCATTGAACCAGGCAGTCGAATTGATTTCGTTCTTGCGCATCCCACGCGACGAACCTGCGTCGTCGAGGTCAAAAATGTGAGCGCGGCGGTGACCGGTGGCGTGGCGTTTTTCCCCGATGCGGTCAGTACGCGTGCACGCAAACACCTTGAAGTCCTGATGCGCCGAGTGGATGCCGGCGAGCGCGCGGTGCTTTTGTTTTGCATCCAGCGCGACGACGTGACGGCCGTACGACCGGCCGATGATATTGATCCCGAATACGGCCGGGTTCTGCGTCAGGCGCAAAGCCACGGCGTTGAAGTCTTTGCTTACGCCGCTTCGCTGACCGACACGGCGGTCACGCTGAATAAATCTGTGCCCGTCTTTTGCCCGCCGCTGTGATCTAATTAGCGGCTATGCGTGCACTCGAGACCTTTATTGCCTTGCGCTATCTGCGTCCCCGCCGCGGACAGTGGTTTGTGTCGCTCATCACCTTCGCGTCGATGGCCGGTATTGCGCTGTGTGTGGCGGCACTGATTATTATCATTTCGGTGATGAACGGTTTTGGCAACGAGCTGCGCGAGCGACTGGTGAGTCTCAG
>CAYGSQ010000489.1:0-3290 GCA_964352435.1 uncultured Gammaproteobacteria bacterium
CCCCTCATCGACAGCGATTGCCGCCATGCGGAGCTGCACACGGCCAAGCAGGTTTGGATTGTTGAGCGTACCGGTCGAGGTTTGGACGAGGGCCTCGTAACCACTTCGGGCCGCCGCCAACTGGCCCAATCCGTGCTGCGCCGTGGCGAGTGCAAAGTCCACGCGCCATGAGTCGCCATCGGCGCTGCGCTTGAGCATCCTGTGCAAGCCACTTGCCCGCTGCAGGTGCGGCAGTGCTTGCGCGTATTGGCCATCCATCAAATTGATGATGCCCAGTCCGTACTCCGCCTGCGCATGGGTCAAGGTCTCATCCATGTTTGAGGTGCGCTGGCTTTCGATGACCTCCAGATAGAGCGCCTCGGCCCGTGCCCGGTTGCCGGATTGAAAAAATGCACCACCAAGATTGGCCAGGACCGTCGCGCGCAGCGGGTGATGATCAGGCAACGTCGACAGAACGCTGCGCGCATCGTCGAGCGTCTTGATTACATCCGACATGGCGCTGTTTCGGTTCTGGGATACGGCGAGATTGTTGAGCGCCAGAGCACGCGTTGCCGCCCGCGCGTCGGGTTGTTGGCGCGCGAAATCGGCGGCCTCCAGGGCGGCGGACCGCTCGCCTTCCACGTCATTGAGGCCACTGAGGATGGTCGTTTTTGTGTTCAACAGCTGCAGCAGCATGTCGTTGGCGTCAACGCTCCAGTTGAGGACGGCTTCCCGTGCCGGCTCAAGCAGAGCAAGGGCATCGTCGTATTGGGCCAGGCCCTCGTAGCTTGATGCCAGCGCGAGCATGGTGCGCGCCTGGATTTCGCGTTCGTCGCGCGTCAGGGTTCTTTGCGTTGCCAATTCATCCAGCGCGCGGCGCGACTCATGCAAAAAATACTCGGCGTCCTCAAATGACTGCAAATCCGACAGCATGACGCCAACCGCGGCCGCAAAGCGGGCGGCAAGGTCTCTGTCGGAGGCAAGCTCGAGCAACACGTTACGAGCGTTGGCGTTGATCGCTTCGCGCACCGTGATGGAGTTGCCGTCAGTACGCGTTGGGGACGCCGACTCGAACACATCAAACAGCAGGCGCGACAACGTGACCGCTTGTTCGCGTTCGTAGGCAACCGCGCGCGACATGGCCGCTTCGTTGTCGGCAACGTGTTTTTGATAGACAAGGGCGCCACACAAAAACGCCAACGTCAGTGACGCGGCGGCAACCGGCCAGGGGTTGCGCTTGATCCACTTGCGGGCGACATAGCCGCGGTGATCGCCGACCGCCTCAACCGGGCGCCCATCGAGATAGCGACGAATGTCTTGCGCAAACTGACTCGCAGAGCCGTAGCGTTCACCGGCCGCGGACATCATCGCTTTGCTCACGATCGCCTGGAGCTCGCCACCGAGAAGGCGTTGGAGCTGTTCCACCGGCAACCCGCGTCGCAGCGCGAGGTGTTCTGGTCGCGGCGACTGCATCAACGCTTTGGACATCGTCGGTGGCTGGTCAGGCCACACGTTCGTTTCACTAAACTCGTTGATCTGATCGCGCGTGTACGGTTTGCGCCCGCTAAGCAATTTGAACAGCACGACGCCAAGTGAATACAGATCAACGGTGGTGGCGCGCGCCGTGCCGCTCCACTGTTCCGGTGCTGCGTAGTCGGGCGTCAGTCGCGGCCCGAACTTTTGCTGCAGGTCCGGGCTGTCGTTTGACAGGATATCGCCGATGCCAAAGTCCACGATTTTTACCATGCCATCGCCGGTGATAAGAATGTTTTGCGGCTTGAGATCGCGGTGCGTCACCGTGCGTTGATGCGCGAAGTGCACGGTCTCCAGGACGCTTAGAAACAAGCGCAGACGATCATTGATTGATAGCTCGTTGTCATGGCAATAGTTGTCGATGGACTCGCCCTCGACGTATTCGAGCACCACGTAGGGCCGATGCCGGTAGATGCCGGCGTCCAGCAAACGCGCGATGCAGGGATGTTCCAGCATCGCCAGCATTTTGCGCTCGCGGGCAAACCACTCGTGGCCGCCATCCATGCCCGACGTATCGTGGACGAGCTTGATAGCGACCTGTTGCTCGTATTGATCATCGCAGCGCTCAGCCAGATAGACATCGCCCATACCACCTGGAGCGAGGGGCCGGATCAGGCGGTAAGCGCCCACCTGATGATCGCTCAGATCGTCGTCTTCGATCGTGATCGGTTGGAGTGCAAATACCTTTTCGAAAAATTTCTCTGAGTCATCGTGCGTCCGTACTTTGGACTCAACCTGCTTGATCAATGATTCGTGACCGCCGGCCAGGCGCTCGATTACCGCGGTGCGCTCGGACGCTGGCAGGTCAAAGACCTCATTAAAAATGTCTTCGACTTTGGACTGAGTTTCGCTCGTGTCCGGACCGCCTGTGAGCGTCATCGGTGTCTCCATCCCTTTTTTTTCGTTTTGGCAGCCGGTCGAACCGATGCCATAACTCTTTAATTGGTTGGGCTTTTTAAAACATTTGTCCTGGTTTGGGCTTCTTTTTTTGCGTGAATCGAGCTGCGTTTCCATTTCTTAGGTAACGGCGGCAATTTTTAGCCATGTGCTGATTGTCGCGCGTTTCCCCCCAACGACTTGGAGTACGCCATGAAAGCACCCATTCAATCAACCCACATCGCTCGTTTTTCGCCCGGCGCTGCACGCCTGGCGCTTGCCATCAGTTTGCTCGCCTGCGGGGCGGCTATGGCTAACGGCACAGCGCAAGCCCTCGTAGACGGTCAGGGTCTGACCGGTGGATCGGAGATCTACCCGGATATTCCCGCCTCAGCGTGGACGCCATTTCTCGCCGAGATCTCCGTTGGCACCACTGACACGATAACCGGTGACACGGTAGATCAGATGAGTGTCGAGGTGGTGTTGCCCGCAACCACGGGACACACGTTCCTAAAAAATCGTGTGCCGAGCGTTGTGTACCGTTTCAGCGGCAACGCGACTGAACTGAGCCAACCGATGGACATCGTGTGGCCCAACGTTCTGGGCTACGGGCCTGGTGAGGCGCATCTGGTGATCGCCTACGACCCGAGCGACAGTTCCTGGCTGATCTGCGGCTCGGCCGTCGTGTCAGCGGATGGGCTGACTCTGGTCCAGTCAAGCTCGACGTACAACACGGTATTGAGCGACTACTACATTGACGATGCAGTGATTCTCACGTTGCCGGGCGGTGGCTCTTAAGAGGCTGTCTTCATGCGCCAGGGATGGCGCGCTTTTCTACGTCAATAGATTGCCTGCAAAACGACACTCTTAATCAGGGCAAACCATCTCCACCTATCAATGAC
>CAYGSQ010000490.1:0-3279 GCA_964352435.1 uncultured Gammaproteobacteria bacterium
GAGTTAGAGGTCTTAAAATAGTGAGAATCGAATGGGTTTTTTAATCCAACAAATAATCTGGTTTGTGGCCATCACCGCGGTCGTGTGGTTCGCCGTAGGCTGGAAGCTGCGTGAAGGTCGCCATCAGACATTCGTGCGCGCCATGGACCAGGAACACGAGCACAAGCTGCTCGCACTACGCCAATCACGCGACGACTATCGCGACCAGCTCGAACAGGTCGCCGCAACCAATGGCGACGGTAAGTTAACCCAGGACCAGCGCAGTCAGATTGCCGCTCACATTCGCAAGCTGGAAAACGAAGTCACGGCGGGGCGCGAACAAATTGCCACGCTGGGCACCAAGCTCAACGCCATAGGCACGACCGCCAAACAGCGCGATGCGGAATACCGGCGCCTGCAGGCTCGACTTGACGAAGCTACCCGCGCAGCGGCCCCGACTGGCGAGACGCCGCCGGCCACCACCAACGACGCCGAGCTGGCAGCCAAAATCGCTGAGCAGCAGCAGATCATCGCGCGCCTGAACGCGCGCATCGAAGGGTTAAGCAAACAGCAAAATCCGTCAATGGCTACCGCAGAACATGCGCGTCTTTTAAGCGTAATACGCGCGCAAAAAACGACCATCGCCAATCTGGCGCGTCGCGCGGAAACTGCAGACGTCGCGCCAGACGCTCCGGCTCCTGCGCCACAAACCGCAACCGGCAAGCAGGAACGAGCCCAACTAAAAGACACAATGCGCGAACAGGCACGCACCATTCGTATGCTCAAAGAGCAACTTCATCAAAAAGTGACGCCGCCACCGCGCCAGGTGCAGGATGCGACGACGCGCTCGGGTGATTTGTTTGCCTCACCGCCCGCCGTATTGATGCGCGCCCCCGAGGGCACGCCCGACAATCTGCAAAAGATACGCGGCGTCGGGCCGGTGCTTGAAGGCAAGCTAAACGAACTGGGGATCTTTCACTTTCGTCAGATCGCACGTTTGAGTAAAGACGACATTGGCTGGATTGCCGTGCAGATCAATGCGTTCCCCAACCGTATTTTGCGCGATCGCTGGGTGAGTCAAGCAGCGAAGCTCGCCGACGAACAATCGTCAGGGACTAACTGAGCGAACCGCCGCGGGCGTGTATTTGAACTCGACGATTTCCGTACGCGTCGACGCCACGGCTTTGCCATCTACCCGTTCTGGGACGTAGCGCAGCTGCTCAATCTTGCGCACGGCTTGTTCCTCAAAATAGCCTTCGGGCATCGCCCCGACAATTATGACGTTCTGCGCGCGCCCCTTGTCGGTGACATCAAACTGAACCTGCACAAACCCGTCCCGTTCGCGATTGCGCTCGAACACATCGGGCTCAGGTTCAGGTTCGCGCACCGTCTCCGGCGATTCGATTTGCCGGATGACGTCGAGCTCGGCCTGTGTCGCCTTTTCCACGCGGAACGCGGTCACCTGATTGATAGGCGGTTTTTCAAAATAGGTATTGACGCCAAACAGCGCAAACATACCTACCAAAATTACGGCGACACACAGACTCACGCCGATCCGAATCAAGCTGTTCACGTTACATCAGTCCTTAGGGGCGGTGGTAAACCGTGCCCTCTTTCATCACAAACTCAACCCGCTGCAACACCGTAATGTCGCGCAGCGGATCGCCCACCACGGCAACCAAATCAGCAACCTTTCCTTCTGCGACCACACCCAGATCGTCGAGCTCAAGGAATGTCGCGGCGACGGACGTCGCACTTTTGATGGCGTCCATCGGCGTCATGCCGGCTTCCACCATGTATTCAAACTCACGCGCGTTGTTGCCATGCTCCGACACGCCGGTGTCGGTCCCAAATACAATATTGACGCCAGCTTTGTGCGCGCGCGCAAAGGTCTGCTGAATTTTCGGGCCGATTTCCGCTGCCTTGGGCCGCACAACCTCCGGGAAAAACCCGTCAATCTTCGACTTTTCACCGACCCAGCGTCCCGCCATGATCGTCGGCACGTAGTAGGTGCCGTTGCGCCGCATCAGGCGCATGATTTCATCATCCATGTAGGTGCCGTGCTCGATGCTTTTGACGCCGGCCTCGACCGCGCGTTTCATGCCTTCCTTGCCGTGCGCGTGCGCCGCGACGTGGAAGCCGTAATCGTTGGCTGCGGCTACCAGAGCTTCCAGTTCCGCCACCGTAAACTGCGGGTTCTGGCCGTTGGCCGCAACGCTAAGGACACCGCCCGTCGCCGTGATCTTGATCAGGTCGGCGCCGTCCTTGTAGCGCTGGCGTACCGCTTTGGCCGCATCGTCCGGGCCATTGATTACGCCGTTTGCAGGCCCCGGATCGCCGCGCAAATCGGGGCGCGTACCGTTGGTCGGATCGGCATGCCCACCCGTCGTGGCAATCGACTTGGCCGCCGTAAAGATGCGCGGCCCGGTTGCCAGACCGGCTTTGATCGCGTTGCGCAACGCAACGGTGACGTTGTAACTGTCACCTAAATCGCGAATGGTCGTAAACCCTGCCGCCAGCGTCAGCCGCGCGTTGTGGGCCGCAAACAGGGCCAGATCGCCTTCGCCTTTGCGGAACCGGTCAAGATACTGGGTCTTGCTAAATTGCAGGGACAGATGCGTGTGCATGTCCATGAAACCCGGCATTAGTGTGAATTCGCTCAGATCCAACAGTCGGTCGCCAGGCCCGGGCGTCGCGAAGCCGGGCGTGACCGAGACAATACGCTTGCCGTCGACGACGACCGTAACGTCCTGACGCGCCTGATTGGAAACACCGTCGATCAGACTGCCCGCATGAATCACCGTGCGCGCCTGCGCGCCGACACCGACGAGTGCCAGGGCAAATATGGCAAACAACGCGTGTACGCTGCGACGTAAAGTCACTTACTCAACACCGAGCAGTTCGACATCAAACACAAGCGTCGATGAGGCGGGGATCACCGGTGGACGACCACGCGCGCCGTACGCCATTTCCGGTGGGATGATCAACGTGCGGCTGCCGCCAACGCGCATGCCTGCTACGCCTTTGTCCCAACCCTCGATGACGCGGCCCTGGCCCAGATCGAAGCGGAACGGCTGATCACGATCACGCGAGCTGTCGAACTTGCTGCCTTTGCGGTCTTCGGCCGTGTCGTCAAGCAACCAGCCAGTATAGTGCACGGTGACGGGCTTGCCGGCGACTGCAAGCGTGCCACTGCCCGTTTTGCGTTGAAGGACCGTCATGCTGCCAAAGTCAGGCAGTACCGGCACCGCAGGTTCCGCCGCGGCCGTTGCAGGCTCAGGGCTTGTCGCAGGTTCGGGT
>CAYGSQ010000491.1:0-1520 GCA_964352435.1 uncultured Gammaproteobacteria bacterium
ACGCTGCAGTTTTTCCGATGTGGCCCACGGCCGTACCAAAGGCCTCGATGCGGACGAACCCGACAACCTGGCGCGCACGATTGCGGCAATGGGTTTGCGCTACGTCGTCATCACATCGGTCGATCGGGATGACCTGCGCGACGGCGGTTCTGGTCACTTTGTTGACTGCATTCGCGCAATTCGGCGCGAAACACCGACAACCCGCATCGAAGTCCTCGTTCCAGACTTTCGCGGACGCATGGATCGCGCGCTACAAATTATGGCCGACGCGCCGCCGGATGTGTTCAATCACAACGTCGAAACCGTGCCACGTTTATACAAAGCCGCCCGCCCGGGATCGTCTTATGAGCATTCTCTTGAGCTGATCAAAAACTTCAAAGCCGCCCATC
This sequence comes from uncultured Gammaproteobacteria bacterium, assembly GCA_964352435.1. Classification (GTDB taxonomy): domain Bacteria; phylum Pseudomonadota; class Gammaproteobacteria; order Steroidobacterales; family JBCCMA01; genus JBCCMA01. Next base: position 390 of record CAYGSQ010000491.1, read on the forward strand.
CGGACGTCCCAACCAAGTCAGGTTTGATGGTTGGAATCGGCGAAAGCCACGAAGAAATTCTGGGCGTAATGCGCGACCTGCGCGCGCACGACTGCGATATGATCACCATTGGTCAGTATTTGCAGCCGAGCAAACACCACTTACCCGTTGAACGCTTTGTACACCCCGACGAGTTTCGTACTTACGAGACCGAAGGCTATGCGATGGGCTTCCAACACGTGGCAAGTGGCCCACTCGTGCGCTCTTCGTATCATGCAGATCAGCAAGCCGAAGGGCTCGTCGCCACGCACTAGACAACGCCTCGTACAAGACGCCAATTGCAAACTGTCGTGAAATCACGACACATTAAGGTGTCCACGATTGCAAAATTGTATTGAAGTGCTGGTTTTTCGCTATAACGGCGATATAATTCGCCTGCTCAGTGAGGGGCTACCGTGTGGCGGTAGACAAACAGTCATACATAAGACTGCCCTTCCCCGCAATTCGCTTTTTAGTTTGGAGTATCGGTTCGCCGGTCAATTTTTTAGATTAGGGATACCTGGAGGTACCTTTCGATGAATTTACGTAACACTTCTGTTCTGCTGGCCTCTGCAGCGTTCATGATCCTCACGGGTTGTGCACAGCAAGCATCGCAGTCCACGGGCACCTCTGCTTCGACCACCACGTCGACCAGCACCGCCCAAATGGACGAATCGAAGCGCAAGCTTTCGATGCTTGAAAAAGAACTTCGTCAGCGCGACCGCGATCTGGCCAGCCTGCGTGGCGAACTGGAAACGGCTCGTTCGACAACGGCGGCTGCACCGGCCCCAACTGGCATGTCCAGCGACCTGCTGCCACCTAACCCACGTCCGGGTGAGTGCTATGCACGCGTGATCATTCCTGCTCAGTACCAGACCACCACGCGTACCGTGGTTAAGCGCGAAGCCAGCGAACGCATCGAAGTCGTTGCTGCTCGTTATGCGCCTAGCACCGAACGCATCCTGGTGAAGCCTGCTTCAACCAAACTGGTTGAAGTGCCTGCTGAATACCGCACCGTCACCGAGCGCGTGCTCGATCAACCTGCTCGCACCGAGTGGAAGATCGGCACCGGCATCGGTCCCGGCAAAGGTAGCGCAGTTGGCTACGGCGGCG
>CAYGSQ010000491.1:1530-3268 GCA_964352435.1 uncultured Gammaproteobacteria bacterium
GCCCAGGTCGATCGTTTCGCTGGCAACAAAGTGCTGTCGACGCGTACCAACGACACCGGCGAAGTGATGTGCCTGGTCGAAATCCCAGCGACGTACAAAACGCTGACGAAGCAGGTTCTGGTCAAGCCAGCAACCACGCGCGTCATCGAAGTACCTGCTGAGTACCGCACCGTTGACACCGTCAAGCTGGTTCAGCCTGCTTCAGAGCGTCGCATCGCGATTCCTGAGCAAACCGAACAGGTCACCACCACGGCAAAAACGAGCGAAGAATTCCTCGAGTGGCGCCCGGTTCTGTGTGAAATCAACATGACCCCTCAGAACGTCAGCAACCTGCAGGCTGCTCTGAACAAAACGGGTTGCTGCAAGTGCGGTCCTAGCCGTAACGAATGCCGCGTTGATGGCATCATGGGCAAATGCACGCTGGATGCTGCCCGTTGCTACGCCAACAAAAAAGGCCTGCCTTCAGGCGACAAGTACGTCACGATCGAAGTCGTGCGCTCACTTGGTCTTAAGTTCTAAGAACGCTTAAGACGCAGGTAACTGCATAATGACGGCCGCACCTTTCGGGGTGCGGCCGTTTTTGTTTCCGCGCGGTAAACTAGTGTCCTGTTTCCCCAATTCGTTGAAGTCATGAACACATCGATTTTTCGCACGCTGCGCGTCGCCGCGCTGGTGGCCACAGCCCTTGTGCAAACGGCCTGCCTGTCAGTACGCTATGACGTGGATCGATTAACGGACAAAACGCGCATCGCGACGGACACTCAAGTAGCGGAGCACTTTGCGCGCATCGACGAACTGCGCGACACGATCGCGGCGCTGGCTATTACCGTCGATCCGATTGAAGCGCAACGCGTGGCGGAAGTGGCGATCAACTATCCGCTGTCGCTGGCGTCGAGCTATAAACTGACGCAGCCAGCCATCACCCACAACATGCTGGTCAACATGGGAGCTCGCCCGCGCGGGTTGTGCATTCACTGGACCGAAGATCTGCTGCGCCGGCTGGACGAATTAAATTTGTCGACGCTCGATCTGTATTGGGGTGTTGCGTACCCGACCAAGCCCATGCGCCTGGAACACTCAAGTCCGGTAGTGGTCGCCAAGGGCGGCGCGTTTGACGGCGGCATTTTGCTGGATGGCTGGCGCAATTCCGGCCAACTGTATTTTGACCAGGTGACGAACGACAAGCGCTACGCGTGGCAGCGACTGCACAACAATATTACGGACCCGGCGCCACAAACGTCCGCAACGCCGTAAGCCGATCAAGCGTTCCCGCATCCCACCACTGACCGTCGAACAACTGCGCTTTCACACGCTCGCGATCAGCGTACGTGCGCAGCGGCCGGGCAAGCGAAAAACGCTCGCCGTAACCTGTAAAAAATTCACGCCGGTACAAGCCAATGCCGCTGAACGTCCACAGCGGATCGCCTTGATTGCGCAGACGCTCGTGCACCAGCGAAAAATCTCCGGCCCGATTGTGCGGCGGATTGGGCACCAGTACGACACTGGCGATATCATCTTCGGCCAGGCGATCGAGCGTCGCAAACGGAAAATCGGTCCAGATATCGCCATTGATAACCAGAAACGGGTCATCACCGAGTAGTTTGCCGGCGCGTACGACACCGCCCCCGGTTTCCAGCGCCTGCTCGCCCTCGTCGCTGTAGCGCACATCGAGACCATAGGCGCTGCCGTCACCGACCGCCGCACGCATCTGCTCGCCAAGCCAGGACAGGTTAATTAC
>CAYGSQ010000492.1:0-3268 GCA_964352435.1 uncultured Gammaproteobacteria bacterium
AGGCAACACAGCGCGCCGCAAAATCTGCTTGGCGTGACCTGCGTCATCCTGTGTTCGATGACCATCGTTTTTTATTACCTGATGAGCGGGCGTCTGACTCGTGCACTTGGTAGCGCGCAGTTCACGGCGGTTGCCATGACCACGGCGGGGCTCGCGTTAGCCGTGCATTACCAGTTGCGCCACGGCTGGCAAAATCTGGTCATGGATGCGGCCAGCGTTTGGCTGATGTTGGGACTGGTGATATTTGCGACCGTCTTGCCGCTGTATCTGGTCGCGGAAGGATTGCGCCGTGTTGGGGCGCAACGCGCCGCGATCGCCAGCACCAGTGGCCCGCCTGCGGCAGCGCTCATGGCGGCCATCCTCCTGGGCGAACTGGTCCGAATTGATCAATGGTTAGGCATTGTTCTCATCGTAGCCAGTATTGCGCTGCTCGAAAGACGCCGTCCCGCGGCAGTGTAAATGTACGGACAATTGACTTCAGAATCTGGCATATTAGTATCAATCTGCGGGCAGTCAAAAGAACACTGGTTTTTGATTGGCCGTAGACGGCACAAGGATGTGCCGCATTGATTCACTTTGCGGAGATCAGGTTATGACAGTTTCGGTTGCACGTGCCCTGGCACAGAGTTTTGGCGCGGAAGTTGTGGGTGTGAACGTGACGTCTGGTTGCGCTGAAGCAGACCTCAAAGCTGTCCAGCAGCTTTGGTACGACCACAAGCTGTTGCTGTTCCGCAAGCAAAATGTTGACGAAAAAGCACTGGTTGATTTCAGCCGTTTTTTTGGCGCTTTGGAAACCCACGTGCGCACGGAGTTTCTCTCACCGGACTATCCGGAAATACTCTATGTATCCAACGTTAAAAAGGACGGTCAACCGGTCGGCATATTGGCGGACACAGAGGTTGGCTGGCACTACGACCAGATTTATTTGCCGCGGCCGGCCGTTGGCTCTTTGCTTAGCGCCGTCACGCTGCCGCCCGATGGTGGCAGTACGTGGTTTGCCGATATGGCGGCTGCGTACGAAGCGTTGCCGACCGACATGAAAGACAAACTCGAGGGCAAGAAGGCGACGCAGTCCTACGAAGCATTCAATCGCGCTTACAGCGTGCCAACCAATGACAAACAGAAAAAGCGCTCACCGGATATTGATCAGCCGGTGGTGCGCACGCATCCGTTTTCGGGCGTCAGATCACTGTATTTGTGCCCGGGTATGACGACGCAAATCGTCGGACTGTCGGAGCAAGACAGCCGCGAGACCCTCGACTTCCTGTTTGAGTGGGCCGTGCGACCCGAGTTTGTCTACGTGCACGAGTGGCAGGACGGTGACTGTTTGATGTGGGACAACGCGTGCACGATGCACCGACGCGACCCGTTCAATCAGGAGCACGAGCGGCTCATGAAGCGCACAACGATCTTGCCGCCGGCTGATGTCGCGGTGCCGTTCTAGTCGGCTAGGATCCCGCTCATTGCTGGCACTATCGTTAAACCTCTGCAGGTAGTGTCGAACGAGCGCTTCCACTGGGCAGATCGCTTTAAGCGGCGCTAAGCGCGGTGAACGCCTCCAGTGCTTTGCCGCCATAAACGCTGGACGGTCCGCCGCCCATCTCAATCGCGACGCCAATGGTCTCGAGATATTCCGCTTCAGTCGCGCCGGCCTTGATTGCTGCCGCCGTGTGATAGGCGATACAGCCTTCGCAATGATCGACGATGGAAATGGCAACGGCCATTAGCTCTTTGGTTTTCTTGTCGAGCGCACCATCGGCCGTGGCGGCCTGCGTCAGTTTTGAAAATGCGCCCATTGTGCCGGGCGATTTCTTGTACAGTGCCATGCCGTTGTCGGTGACTTCCCTGGCCAGTGCTTTCCAGTCGATGGTCATGATGATGCGTCCTCGCAGATTCAGGATTTTGGTGATTCTTTGATGTCCGGAGCGCTGCAGCCAACCGCGCAACACTGGCCGGGCTGACGGCTGCGCACGGGCGCACCGCTTTGGCCCAGGTCGGCCACGCCGCGATCGAGCAGTCGTTCGACCAGCTGCTTGCGCTCTTCGATCGGGTAGCGCCGGAAAATCTCGCGCTTCATGGCTTGCGGAGAACCGCCGCCGTGAAGACTGATGACAGAATACCAGCCGCCGGTGTCCGATGCGGTCAGGTCTTCAATAAACCGCGCAACCTGCATCCGTTGCTCATACGGTATGTCCGGGCGCGCGCCAAGCAGCGCCGTGAGACTGCCCGCTGTTGCCGGGTTGTGGTCTTCATCGGGACCGGGCAGAGCAACGATGAGTCCGCCGGATACTTCGTGCGCGACACGGTGCATGTCGTAAATTTGCGTCGCCAGCATGAGCTTGCCCACGTTGGCAAATACGCCTTCGGGTTGCCAGGCGCCTGACGGGTCCTCGATGCCGTAGACAGACGACGCAACCCCGCAGGCGTAGAAGCCTTCCACGATCTTGATGAGCTCGACCATCGACTCGCGGATGTGGCTGACCTTGTCGGCCTCGAGGCCGTTTGCCTCACTCATGAGCGCGCCGGCGCCGATCAAAAGGTCGCCGAAGCCAGCGCGTGCGCCGATGCACGAATGCCGGTGGTGGCATGCGTAGTTGGTGACCAGGTATTCAGTGTGTTGCCATTCGCCGGCCATGAATACTTTGTCCCAGGGAACAAAAACGTCCTCAAAAATACATACGGCCGTTGATTGTCCGTATTTGCCGCTGAACATCGCGGCCTTGTTGCCCGGACGGCCCGCGGGCCGTGTGATGATCGTCAGGCCTTTTACGTCGACGGGGACGGCACAGCACACGGCGAAATCAGCATCCGCCTCGGTCATTGTGCGGCAGGGCATGACCAGAAGTTCATGCATGTACGGCGCGCCGGTCACGATCGCCTTGGCGCCGTCAATCACGATGCCGTCGGCGCGGCGCTCCTTGATATGCACATAGCTGCGCGCCTCGGTTTGGGCCGATGGGCGCTTGGTGCGATCACCTTTGGCGTCGGTCATCGCCACGCCCAGCGTCAGGTCGCGATCCTGCACGTCGTGCAGGTAGGCCATAAAGCGCTGGTGATATTCGCTGCCGTCGGTGTCATCGGCGCGCCAGGTCTGCTGATGAATGGCGTTGAGGGCGTCGTGTGACAGATAGCGTTGCGCACAGCCGCTTTCACGACACACCAGGCGTACGGCCTCGAGCTTGGTCAGCAGATCATCACCATGCCGGTTGATGTGCAGCATGCGATTGACGGTCTCGCCGGATGAGCTTTGGGTCGCGACCATCAGGTC
>CAYGSQ010000493.1:0-3258 GCA_964352435.1 uncultured Gammaproteobacteria bacterium
CCGCGCTCGGCGCGGAGGTCCGCTGGTCCTCGTGCAACATCTTCTCGACCCAGGATCACGCCGCGGCCGCGATTGCCGATTCGGGCGTGCCCGTGTTCGCGTGGAAAGGCGAGACCGAAGAAGAGTACATATGGTGCGTCGAACAGACCATCGAAGGCCCCGGCGGCTGGGTCCCCAACATGATTCTGGATGACGGCGGCGACCTCACCGATATCATGCACAAGCAATATCCCGAGATCATGAAAAACGTCAAGGGTATTACGGAAGAAACCACGACGGGCGTCAAACGCTTGTACGACATGGAAAAAGACGGCTCGTTGCAGACACCGGCCATCAACGTCAACGACTCGGTGACCAAATCCAAGTTTGACAACCTGTACGGCTGCCGTGAGTCGCTGGTGGACAGCATCAAGCGCGCCACCGACGTCATGGTCGCGGGCAAGATCGCCATCGTTTGTGGCTTTGGCGATGTCGGCAAGGGCTCAGCGCAGTCGCTGCGCGGTCTCGGCGCCACCGTTTGGGTGACCGAAGTCGATCCTATCTGCGCGCTGCAGGCGGCGATGGAAGGCTACCGTGTGGTACGTCTGGAAGACGTCGTTAGCCAGGGCGACATCTTCGTGTCGGCCACCGGCAACTACAACGTCATCATGCACGATCATATGAAAGCAATGAAAAACCAGGCCATCGTTTGCAACATCGGTCACTTCGATAACGAAATCGACGTGGCTGCACTGAAGCAGTACGAATGGGAAAACATCAAGCCACAGGTTGATCACGTCATCTTCCCTGACGGCAAACGCATCATCTTGTTGGCCGAAGGCCGCCTGGTTAACCTGGGCTGCGGTACGGGTCACCCGAGCTTCGTGATGTCGGCCTCGTTCACCAACCAGACGCTTGCGCAAATCGAGCTGTGGAAGAACCCCGAACAGTACGAAAACAAAGTGTATGTTCTGCCCAAGCATCTCGACGAAAAAGTGGCCATGCTGCATCTGGAACGCATTGGCGCCGACCTCACCGAGCTGCGCGACGATCAGGCCGAGTACATTGGCGTCAGCAAAGCAGGCCCTTACAAGCCTGATTACTACCGCTACTAAGCGAGCGCTGGTTGTGTAGTTGATGAAACGGCCGTCGTAATTGCGACGGCCGTTTTTTTTGCCTGTTGTTTACGAGAACCTTTTTGAGCCAACGACCCCTCAAGATCATTCAGATCACGGACCCGCATTTGTTTCGCGAGCCGGACGGCACGCTGCGCGACGTCGTAACGCGCGACTCTTTTTGCCGCGTGCTCGAGCACGTTCAAGGCGAGCATTTCCCGGCGGACGCGGTCGTTGTAACGGGCGATTTGGCGCAGGACGAAATTGAGCCAACCTACGTCGCCCTTGCTGAACTGTTGACGCCACTTGGATGCCCCGTCTTGTGCCTGCCAGGCAACCACGACGACCCACGCTGGCTGGAACGCCATCTGAATACGGCGCCGCTGAGCACCGCGTCGCCCTATCGCCGCGGCAGCTGGGATTTTCATCTACTGAGTACACAGGTCGCCGGGAAAGTGCACGGGACGCTCACGCGCGACACGCTCGACGCACTGCGCGAAGCGCTGGCCGCTCCTGCGGGCGGCGCAAATAGCGTCATTTTTCTACACCACCCCCCGTTTGCCGTCGGCAGCCGCTGGCTGGACAGCTCGCGCCTGAGCAATGCGGACGAACTGCTGGCGCTGTGTCGCGCGTCTGCGCGCGTGCGCGCCGTGTTTTGCGGCCATGTGCATCAGGCCTTCGAGACCGTCGATCAGGGCGTCATACTGGGTAGCACACCGTCAACCGGCGCCCAATTCCTGCCTGGCAGCGAGCGCTTTGCGCTGGATACCAAGCCCCCGGGCTATCGCGTGATCAATTTGTTCGATGACGGACGCGTCGACAGCAAAGTCGTTTGGCTGGACGCCTGACCTGCATTTTTCATGCGCGATGCAGGCTAGTGGTCCGTGCGGCGAAATTCTGTGCCTTATCTTGCGGACAGTGTTTGTGCTGTCAAGGCACGGTGACGAGTCATATCCTGCATATGGCGAGGAGCCGCAACGCAGACAGCGCGAACAATGGCCCAAGGTTAGGCGCAGAATTTACCGCACGGACCACTAGATTTCGACCATTTCAAAGTCTTCCTTGCCCGCGCCACAATCAGGGCAGCGCCAGGACAGCGGGACATCCTCCCAGCGCGTGCCGGGATCGATACCTTCCTGCGGATCACCCTTCTCTTCGTGATAGACGAAACCGCAAATTACGCACATGTAGGCTTTCATTGCCCTATCTTAGCAGCCCACGCGAGGCATAAAAACTGTCGCCGCAAGGCCTGTCGAATCGGCGTGTGTCTGTGCGACAATCCGGCTAACAGGAACGGGAGAGCACCTTGAGTCACGACTACTTTGAACAAGCTAAACACTACATTCCAGGCGGAGTAAATTCTCCGGTACGCGCATTCGGCAACGTCGGCGGCGATCCCGTATTCGTCAAGCGCGCCAAGGGCGCAAAGGTGTTTGCCGAAGACGGGCGCGAGTTTATTGACTTTGTCGGTTCCTGGGGACCGATGATTCTGGGGCACGCTGATAACACGGTGATCGAAGCCGTGCGTACCGCTGCACTTGATGGCCTCAGTTTCGGCGCACCGACGGTCTCAGAGACCCGACTGGCAAAGCTGGTCCAGTCATTCTTTCCGTCGATGGAACGGATGCGCATGGTCAGCTCGGGCACCGAAGCCACGATGAGCGCCATTCGACTGGCGCGCGGGTTTACCGGCCGCGACCGCATTATCAAATTTGAAGGCTGCTACCACGGGCACGCAGATGCTCTGTTGGTCAAAGCGGGCTCGGGCGCTCTGACGCTCGGCGTGCCCAGTTCGGGCGGCGTACCCGCTGGCGCCGCGGCCGACACACTGACGGCGACATTCAACGACCTGCAAAGCGTCGCGGACCTGTTCGATAAAAACGCGGGCAAGATTGCCGCCATTATTGTTGAACCGATCGCGGGCAACATGAATTTTGTTCTGCCACATGACGGTTTTTTGGAAGGCCTGCGCGATTTATGCGATCAGCACGATGCACTGCTCATTTTCGATGAAGTCATGACCGGCTTCCGCGTCGCACCGGGCGGTGCGCAGGAACTGTTCAACGTAAAACCCGACATCACGACGCTTGGCAAAGTGGTGGGTGGCGGCATGCCTGTGGGCGTGTTTGGCGGTCGCCTCGACGTCATGAACGTCATCGCCCCA
>CAYGSQ010000494.1:0-3250 GCA_964352435.1 uncultured Gammaproteobacteria bacterium
CAGCGCTGGCGCCTGTTCCGTACGCCCGCGGAAATTGGCGACCATTTGCAGCGCAATGGCCTAGATGTTGTCGGGCATACCGGCGTCAACGTAAGCCCGATCACGCGCAAGTTTTCACTCCAGCCGTCGCTACAGGTCAACTACATGCTCTGGGCCCGCAAGCCGTGACGACCGCCAAGCGCTACTTTGAAGATTTGCACATTCGCGACGCATTCGACGAATCGGGGACGCGTACGGTGTCCGAGCAGGAAATTGTCGACTTCGCCGCGCAATATGATCCGCAGTATTTCCACGCGGACGCCGACGCGGCCACGGCGTCTCGTTTTGGCGGCGTGATTGCGTCAGGCATCCAGGTCATGGCCATTTGGCGCGCACTGGACCACGAAATCGCGAAAGACATAGCATGGATTTGCGGCATCGCCTGGGAGAACGTGCGCTGGCATCTGGCCGTGCGCCCGGGCGATACGCTCCGCGCACGAGCACGCTGTACGGAAAAGCGACTATCGCTGAAGGATCCCAGCCGCGGCATCGTCCATTTCGACTATCAGCTGCTCAATCAGAACGACACTGTCGTCTGGTCGTGCGTAAGCATCAATCTGGTGGAGTGCCGAAGCGGCGCCAAGCACTAAAATTCCGTACAATTGCGCAATGCAACTGGAATCCCTGTATGACTGAGAACGCCCTGGGCACACACCGGACGCTACCGGAGCTGTTTTACTTCTTTAAAAAAATACTTGGGCCCGAGCGTAAATTTTACGTCCTGGCAGTCGTCTACGGCATCGGCATCAGCCTGCTGTCTCTGGCCACCCCCATATCAGTGCAGATGTTGGTCAATTCCATTGTCAACACGGGCCTGGCGACACCGCTGATCGTCTTGTCCGTCACGCTGTTTTGCCTTTTGATGCTGGCAGGCTTGCTCAACGGCCTGCGCATTCATCTGGTCGACGTATTTGGGCGTCGTTTCTACGCCCGCATGGTCGCCGAAATTGCGCTGCGCTCGATTTACGCGCTCAACCCGTATTTCGACGATCACAACACCGGACCGCTGTTCAACCGCTACTTCGATATTGTCGTGGTGATGAAGCGCATCCCCTATCTGCTCGTAGGCGGTTTCTCAATTTTGCTGCAGGCGGCCGTGGGCTTTGCGCTGGTGTCGCTGTATCACCCTGCGTTTCTCGCTTTTAATCTGGTCGTCATTTTGCTCATTTGGGCAACGTGGCTGATCTGGGGACGCGCGGCGATCCGCAGTGCGATGACCTTGTCGCACAAAAAACACGCGACCGCCGCCTGGCTCGAAGGACTGGGCTCGTCGAACGGGTTCTTCAAGACCCAGCGCCACATCAAATCAGCATTGGAGGGCACGGACAAGGTCACCGCCGATTACATGGCCGTACACGTAACCCATTTTCGTCAGCACTTTGCGCAGACCATCGCCTTCCTATCCATCTATGCGCTCGCCAGTGCCAGTCTTCTGGGTTTGGGTGGCTGGCTGGTCATTCAGGGCGAACTGACCATTGGCCAATTGGTCGCCGCTGAGCTTGTACTGTCAGTAGTGTTCTACGGCATGTCCCAACTGGGCACGTACATGACCTACTTTTATGATCTGTGCGCCGCGATTGAAGAACTCTCACTGTTCTATGAAATTGAGCAAGAAGACTTCAGCGGCGTGGACGAACAACTGGAGGGCACCAGTGAGCTCGCGTTCGTCGAGACACGCGGCCGCACGCGCGGCATCGAAACCACATTCAACTTCGTGCTGCCGGCCGGGTCGCGCGTGCTGGCTTTGACCACCAATCACTCCTTGCAACGCATGTTCATCAACTTCATGAAGCGTCAGGACGCTCCGCTTAGCGGCTACATTACCGTTGGTGGCCAAGACACGCGCTCGCTGCAAGCCCACGCGTTGCGCCACGAAGTCATCGTGCTTGATCGACCAACCGTGATCGAAATGTCCATTCGCGAATATCTGCGCTTGAGCGCCGAAGACGTGACCTCACAGGCCGTGCTCCAGGCGCTGGAAGACGTCGATATGAGCAATTGCGTCGCCAAGCTCAAAGACGGGCTCGACACGCGCATGGCGGTCACCGGCTGGCCCCTGTCCATCACGGAAACCATGCGCCTGAAGCTGGCTGCTGCAATCATCGCCAAGCCGCGCATTCTGGTGGTGGGCCCACTGTATGACGTGCTGCCCGCCGCCACGCTGCATCGTGCGCTCGACAGCCTGCAAGAAAGCTGCGATGTCACGGCCATCCACTTTTCACTGCGCCACGACGACGAAAACTACAATCGCTTCATGTTCTTTGGCCAACGCAAGCAGCGCCTGTTCGAGTCGTTCGACGACTTTGTCGAGCACATCAAGCGCCACGCTGACGAGGTCACCGACCGGCCGGCTATCATTGCGGGAGACAGCTAGTGCCCACCACTGAGATACACCGCGAGCACTTCAAGACTCTCAACGCACTCGAAGTGCCGCGCATCGCTCGCGTCATTGGCTGGATGCTCTTTTTTATGGTGTTTGCAACGGCCGCGTTCGCGGCATTTGTGCCATGGGTACAGACCTCATCCGGCAACGGTCGCGTGACGGCGCTCAATCCAATCGATCGTCAGCAGGAAATAAACGCGCTGGTGACCGGCCGCATCGAGGCTTGGTATGTCCGCGACGGCGACCACGTCGCCGTCGGCGATCCCATCGTCAAGATTGTCGATAACGATCCGCAGTTGCTCGAACGACTGCAAGCCGAGCGTACTCAGGTAGCCGCCAAGCTCGACGCCGCCGTGTCCGCGCGACGCACCGCGCAAATCGATCTGCGACGCATGAAAGAGCTGTTCGAGGAAGGCCTGGCTGCACGCCGCGAATTTGAGCAAGCCGACATCAAAGTCGAAAACCTCAATGCGTCTGTCGCAGAAGCCTCAGCGCAACTGAGCCGCACTGAAATCAACATTTCGCGGCAATCTGTGCAGACCGTCAATGCGCCACGCGACGGCGTTATCCTGCGGGTCAATGCAGGCGACGCCGCCACCTTCGTTAGCGCGGGCGACATTGTGGCCACCTTCGTGCCGGACAATATTGTGCGCGCCGTCGAGATGTATGTTGACGGTCGCGACGTGGCACTGATCCGCCCCGGCGCCAAAGTGCGCCTGGAATTTGAAGGCTGGCCGGCCGTACAGTTCAGTGGCTGGCCGTCGACCGCCGTCGGCATGTTCGGCGGCATTGTCACCGCCGTCGACGCATCGGCGCACAGCACCGGTC
>CAYGSQ010000495.1:0-3249 GCA_964352435.1 uncultured Gammaproteobacteria bacterium
GTGCTATGGCGTTTCGGCCGCTGGCCGCTACTGTTCGGTGTGGCGGGGCTGTTGTTCTACCTGTCCATCCTGGATCGGCGGATTACGGGTGAGTTTGAGGGGCGGCGCTGGGATGTACCGGCGCGCGTGTTTGCACAGCCGCTGGAACTGTACGTTGGGCGTGCGCTGACGTCGGCGGCGCTGGCCGGGCATTTGCAGTCTTTGGGCTACCGTGTGGTGCCGCAAGTCACGCAGCCGGGGCAGTATCAAGTCCGTGGTAACGCCGTAACGTTTGTGAGCCGGCCCTTCGCGTTTTGGGACAGCGCGCAGTCCGCGCAATATGCCATCGCGACGTTTTCGCGTGACGCGGTGGTTGCGCTGGTGGATGACGCTGGCAGCGAGTTGCCGCTCATGCGCCTGGACCCAGTCATGATTGGCAGCATTGTGCCGGGTACGCATGAGGACCGAATTGTGTTGCCGCCTCAGGCAGTGCCGCAGCGTCTGCGCGACGTATTGGTGGCGGTAGAAGACCGGCGCTTCTATGCGCATCACGGCGTGAATTTTGCGGCCATCGCGCGTGCTGCGCTGGTGAACTTTCGTGCGGGGCGCATTCGTCAAGGCGGCAGCACGTTGACGCAGCAGTTGGTCAAAAATTATTTTTTGACCAATCGGCAGACTTACACGCGCAAGTTCAATGAAGTGCTCATGGCGATGTTGCTGGAGGCACGCTACGACAAGCGCGATCTCATTAACGGCTACATCAACGAGATTTTTCTGGGGCAGGACGGCGCGCGTGCGGTGCACGGGTTCGCCTTGGGGAGTCAGTTTTATTTCGGCGTGCCGCTGGCAGAGTTGAACGATGCACAGATCGCGCTGCTCGTGGGCATTATTCGCGGGCCGACCTATTACGACCCGCGACGCCATCCTGAGCGCGCGCTCGAACGGCGCAATCGTATTTTGGACAGTCTGGGTGAGCAGGGCGTCCTGACGGCCGACGAAGTGAGTGCGGCGATTGCCAGTGACCTGACCGTGGTTGCGCAGCCCGGCCGTGTGACCGGCACGTCGCCTGCGTTTATGGACGCCGTGCGCACGCAGCTGCGCCGTGACTATGCACCGGAGGATCTCAATTCCGCCGGCCTGCGGATTTTCGCCACGCTCGATCCTTTTATTCAGGCGCAGGCGGAGCAAATCTGTGCCAGCGAGCTTGCGCATGTGGAGCGCGATACGGGTAGCGACGCGGGTTCCCTCGAGGTGGGCGCGGTTATCAGCGACCCGCAAAGTGGCGAGCTGCTCGCCGCCGTGGGCGGGCGTCAGGCGGGCTACGCGGGCTTCAATCGAGCGCTGAGTTTGCAGCGCCCCATCGGGTCGTTAATCAAACCGTTTGTCTATCTCAGTGCGCTGTCTACGGATGACTATCATCTGGCGACCATTGTGCCGAACCAGCCGCTCGAGGTGACGCTCGACAATGGGGATGTCTGGGCACCGAAAAACTACTCTGAGGTCGATCTGGGCGACCTGCCGCTGTACCGGGCGCTGGCCGAATCAATCAATTTGCCGGCCGTACACGTGGGGCTGGATATCGGGATAGATCGCGTGGCACGTCAGATTGAGGCGGCGTTGCCGGACGTCCAGGTGCCGCGCTATCCGTCGCTGACGCTGGGCGCCATCAACTTGTCGCCCATGCAGGTGGCGGAGGCCTATGCGACGCTTGCAACCGGGGGCTACGTGACCCCGCTGCGCGCCGTGCGTGAGGTGGTAACGGCCGACGGTGCGCCACTCAATCGCTATCCGCTGCGCGTGCGCCCGAGTGCTGACAAAGACGATGTGGCACAAATCAACGCCGCACTTGAAGTGGTCATGCAATATGGCACCGGACGGCGGGCGGCGGCCGTCGTGCCGGCCTACCTGAATGTCGCCGGCAAATCCGGCAGCAGTAACGACTACCGCGACGGCTGGTTCGCGGGTTTTTCGGCCGACCGACTCGCGGTGGTGTGGGTGGGGCGCGATGACAATACGCCGATGGGTTTGAGCGGCAGTCGCTCAGCATTGCCAATTTGGTCGCAATTGATGAGAAGCACGGCGCGGTCTGCCCGATTAAAGCCACATTCTGATGAATTAATCGACGTGCCGCTGGACTACGCGTCGGGCATGCTAGCGGGGGACGGCTGCGACAGCCCGGTTTTGTTACCATTGCCGCGCGCGGCTGAGCCGCCGCCGCTGGCCCCGTGTGCAACGGCTGCCCCTGATTCAGACAACAACGGATTATTGCAATGGTTTCGCGAACGACTGGGTGGTGGATAGCGCTGATAGCGTTGCTAGGTTTGAGCGGCTGCGCCGGACTCGATCCGTACACGACGACGCCCACGGGCAGCACGACGTCTCAGGCGCCAAACCCGATCCCGCCGCCGCCGGCTGACCCGTCACAAACATCGCCCGGCGAACCAGATGTGGCCGGCAGTGCACCCGTCGTTCCGGTGGCACCCAGGCCCACCGGTCCCGCTGCGCATCTGCTGGCCGATGCACAGCGCCTGAGTGCGCGCCGCGAGTTTGACCGTGCATCCGCACAAATCGAACGCGCACTGCGTATTGAGCGCGATAACCCCTGGCTCTATCTTGCATTGGCCGACATCCGCCTGGCCCAGCGCGATCCCGAGCAGGCCCGGATTTTTGTCGAGCGCGCGCGCGCGCTGTCGCGCGGCGATCCCAACGTGCTGGATCACGCCCATGCTCTGTCGTTGCGTAATCCGGGCAGCGTGGTGGCGCCTTGACTGAACAGGCCAAGGACGATGCCACGCCGCGGCGTGAGCTAAACGTGAGCGACGAACACTTGCGCGACATCTTTGCTGCCGGCGGTCCGTTGGCGGGCGTCTTGCACGGCTATGCGCCGCGCGAGCCGCAGCTGCTGATGGCCCAGGCCGTGGCCCGCGCACTGGCGCAGGCTGACACGCTGGTGGTGGAGGCCGGTACCGGTGTGGGCAAGACCATGGCGTATCTTATTCCTGCGCTTCTGTGCGGGCACCGGGTCGTTATCTCGACCGGCACCAAAAACCTTCAGGACCAGTTATTCCATCGGGACTTGCCCAATGTCACCGCGGCGCTTGGCCAGCCGGTCAAAACGGCTATCCTGAAAGGCCGCAGCAACTATCTGTGTCGCTATCGACTGGGCCAGGCGCGATCGCTGGCCTTGCCCCCCAAGGTCGACATTGCGGTGACCCGGGTTGCCGGCTGGGCGCTGGATACCAAAGACGGCGATATCGCTGAGTACAGTGC
>CAYGSQ010000496.1:0-3225 GCA_964352435.1 uncultured Gammaproteobacteria bacterium
TGGCACTAAAGGATGTGTCGCTGTCGCTGGAGCTGGCTGTTGCCGAACAGCGGCGCTTTGATAGGGGCGCGAGTGATTTCTTTTTGGTGAACGTGCGCGAACAGTCCGTTGCCAACGTCAAGGTGCGCGCGATCGCCGCGCGCCTGGACACACAGGTTGCCCGCACCAATCTTGATGCCGCGACCATTGATCTGCCACGGCTGGGTCTCACCGCACCGTCGTCGCCCTAGCCTGCATTATTCATGAACCATCGCAACGAGGGTGTCGATGGTTCATAAATAATGCAGGCTAGTCCACTACCAACAATCGCCCGAAAGGCACCTCGGCCTCGGCATGCTCGGCCGTCACGGCCCACAGCACGGGAAATGCCGGCGTGGGGCCTGCCGGACCATCCAGATCGGTTAACACCACCGCATAGTCCGGTCGATGCTGCGCAGCCTCTGCCAAAAGCGGCTCGAAGTCTGTGCCGCCGCCGCCATCAAACTTGAATGCGGTCAGATCCAGCTCCGCGCCTTTGAGCTGCTCGACAAAACGTACACGATCGTCCCCGCCTATTACCGTACTCACCGCACCGGACTGTCGACACAGCGCACGCAAATGGGTGCTTAATTGCGCTAGAAGCGCATCGTCAATCGACCCCGATACGTCCAGCACCACGACCAGCGACGGCGCCAGTCGGGCGCTGACCCGGCCGGGCTCGAACGGCAGCCGTCGACCGTTGGCACTGCGCCCCTGGTTGGCTAACCACGAGCGCGATGGACGCGACCATGACACTTCCGGTGCGCGGATGAGCCGACGGGCCACGCGCGTGCGCAGCACCTGCTGCCAGGGCACGCGCGAGCGTGGCACGTCCGCGGACAGCACACGTAACAGTGAAAATTCGCCGTCACTGGCGTGACCGCGAAGCAGCCGCTGAGACCAGGATCTTTGTGCCTGCGCTGCGTCTTCGGGCTGCTCGTTCTCTTGTGCAGGCAGCAAGTCGTTGCTCTCGGCGTTATGCAGCGTACGCGCTGCCGCTGAACGTGGGCCGTCAGCGCGGACCGCGACGCCTTCGCTGGCCTGACGTGTATTGGCCGACTCCGCGTTGCTCGTACCCGATTTGGTCGTCGCGCGCTGACCCGACCGGCGCGCGTTATCCTGTTCTCCGCCGCCGTGCGACGTCCCCGCGCCGGCCGCACGCCGATCGTCGACTGCGCGATACAGACGCTCGACATCGTAGCGCGCAAGAGCCGCATCCAACGACAGATCTTCGTGCAATACGCGCGCGACAAACTGGTCCAATGAAAGCGCCCCCCGGGGCAACGTCATCCAGTCGAGGTGCGACAGTGTGCTGTTAACCAAAACGTCTGCGCACACGGTGAACAACGTATCGTCTACATCGCCCAGCACGCCGCGCAAACTCTCGCGCCGTGTAACGTGGCGGAAAGCGACGTGCAGGATCTGATGGGCAACCCACCCGACCTGGGCGAGCAAGTCGAGCTGCGCAAACGCGGGGGTATAAAAAACGGTGCGTCCGTCATTCGCGATGGGCGCGGCAACGGCCAACTTATCGACGTCGCGATGCTGCATCCACAGCGCCAGCGAACCGGTTGCCGGCGCACGCTCGATCAGCTGGGAAACGGCCCGCGTGCCGCGATGCTCGCCGCCCACCGGCGCGTCGCTCACTGGGCTGCGCGTTCGGCCGTATAGGCCAGATAGAATGGATGCGCGAGCACGGCGTTTTCGAGCCCCTGCGCAAGCGCACGCCGTATCAACAACTCCATTGTGAGCGTCTGCGCTTCGCGTACCGGCAAACTGGCCTGCGGATCGAAATCGGGATATTGCTCGACAATCTCAAGCACACGACTCATTTTGCCTTCATTGTCGGCGACTCCGACGAGACCATAAATCATGGCGTACAGACCGTCGAGGCTGCGCGGCAGGCGCTGCGCTGTGTCATCGCCCGGCGTCGCTGCCAGCAGCGCACGCACGTCCACGCCGTCGCGCAGCTCCTGCAAGACCCCGAAAAACTCCGCCGCATTCGCCGCGCCCACGCGTCCTTGCACGAACCAGCGACGTGCATCGTCAGCGAGGCCGGCACGCAAAACGTTTGAGACATCCTCCCAACCACGTGGGCTCGCGCCAATCAGATGATCCGCATCAAGCTGTGCCTGGGTATCGTCGAGTCGATCGGGTCGCACTTTAAGAAACGCCATCACCTCCGGTGCGAACGCGTTGTCGAGGGCGTAGTCCAAAAACGCGTCGACGGTTGGCATAATGTTGAAGTGGAACATCCGGTCCGCGAGCGCGGTCCCCATGTCGTAGGTGACCGCGCCATGAAACGACGCATTGCCGGCCGCCACCACAAACCAGCCATCCGGGAGGCGGTAGTTACCGACGCGTCGATCCAGAATCAGGGAATAAGCCGATACCTGCAGACGCGGATCAGCGGCCGTCAACTCGTCCAGAAAAAGAATGCCGCTGGAGTCGGGATCTGATGGCAGGAACTCGGGGGGAAACCACACAGTTTGCGCCCGCTCATCATCGGCATAGATCGCGCCACGCAGGTCCACCGGTTCGATCGTCGTCAAACGCAGATCGATCAGTTCCACGCCGGCTTCGCGCGCCACCTGACGCACGACGGACGACTTGCCCACGCCGCGCGTACCCCACAGCATCGTCGCACGGTGACGCAGGATCGGATGGGCGAACTGTTCGCTGAGCGCCCGCTTGGCGGCCGCGATGGACACGGGCGGGATGTTCATCGGATTGCCGTCGGCCATAGCTTAGCTCTCGTTAACAAGTGAAGACGCGGGTGCGGTGTCGTGGGCAGGCCACGCGTCATGCGCGAGTGCCCGGGGACGCGGCGGAATTTCAAAATGCGGCGTGTCACGCCAGGTCAATGCCATGGCCGCAATCATCAGCAGCGGCGGCAGAGACAGGAATCCCGGGTGCAAATCGCCCGGCGCATCCAAAAGGAAATGATCGATCAGCGGGAGCGACGCGATGATCAAAACACATGCGATGATGGGTGTGAAGCGTTTCAGGTACAAGCGCAAGCGGCGCGCCTGACGCGCCCGATGATAGCGATCCGGGGACTGCGCAAGCACCTGCGCAACCTCAGCCACCATACTTGTGAAGCGTGTGACCGCGTCCCGCGACCTTGCCGGTTCGCGCACCGGCAGACGCAACTGCGTTGACCAACCCTCATCGGTTTCGATGAGCGGGCGCCATGCCCGATGCGTC
>CAYGSQ010000497.1:0-3219 GCA_964352435.1 uncultured Gammaproteobacteria bacterium
GTATCGCGATACTGGTCATTCCATTCGGCCCACGGTTTGGGGAAACGACCCAGTTGGTAGCCACCCGGTCCGACGTCCCACGGCTCGGCGATCATTTTTTTATTCTTCAAAACCGGGTCGGCCGCGATCGCCTCAAAGAACGGGTGCTTGGGCGAAAATCCGTCAGGGTGTCGTCCCAGGATGGGGGCGAGGTCAAACCGGAAGCCGTCAATCTGCAGGTCATCGGCAAAATAGCGCAAGCTGTCGAGTATCAGCCGCGCGCTGGCCGGGTGATTAATGTCGACGGTGTTACCGCAACCGGTATCGTTAATGTACAGGCGCTTGTTATCCGGGATCAGGCGATAGTAGCCGGCATTGTCGAGCCCGCGGAACGACAGCGTCGGCCCGTTCTCATTGCCCTCGGCGGTGTGGTTGTACACAACGTCGAGAATGACCTCGAGACCGGCGTCGTGAATGGTATTGACCATGTCGACAAATTCGGCGCGCGGCGCGTCGCGGGCGTAGCGGTTCATCGGCGCGAAGAAACTAACGGTGTTATAGCCCCAGTAATTGACCAGACCGCGTTCGGGCAGAAAAGACTCGTCGACAAAATAGTGTATGGGCAGCAGCTCAATGCTGGTGACCCCCAGCGCTTTGAGATAATCCAGCACAGCGGCGTGGGTCATCCCGGCAAAACGGCCGCGATCGCGCGCCGGTACGTCCGGGTGCAGCATGGTGTGGCCGCGCACATGGCTTTCGTAAATGACCGTTTCGGCCCATGGGATCGCGACACCGGAGCGCTGTGCGCCGTGCGGCGAGGTAACGACGCTTTTTGGCATGAAGCGCGCACTGTCGTAACGCTTGTCGTTGGCGTCGGCGGCGGCTGATTCCGCCGAGCTGAACAGTTCATCGCTCCAGCGAAAATCGCCGGATAGTTCTCGTGCGTAGGGATCGATCAGCAGTTTGGTGGGGTCGAAGCGATGTCCGTCCTGCGGCGAGTACGGGCCGTGTGCACGATAGCCGTAGCGCTGACCGGCGCCGCAATCTGGCACAAAGCCGTGCCAGATTCCGTCTTGCTGGTCGGGCATCGAAAGGACCGTTGTTTGATTTCCCTGATCATCAAACAGGCACAGGTCGACGGCATCCGCGTGCTCGGCATGCACCGCGAAACGGACGCCGCCGTCGATGTTGTGTGCGCCCAAATCTGGCGCATTGCGCTTGCTCACAGGGTAATAGGTTGCAGCCGCCAGATGTCGCGGTTGTAATCCGTCATGGTGCGATCGGTCGAAAAGCGGCCTGATGCGGCGGTGTTGAGGATGCTCAGCGTTATCCAGCGTTCACGATCTGCATAGGCCGCACTGACCTCGCACTGTGCGTCCACAAAGCTGCGGAAATCGGCGGCGGTCATCCACGAATCGTAGGGGCTCAGGATGCTGTGAATGATGGGGTCAAAGATGCCGGGCTCAAAGCGATTGAAATGGCCTTTTTTGATCAGGCCGACCACGCGCGAAAAGTCTTCGTCTTCGGCCACAAATTTTGAGGGGTTGTAGTTGGGTCGCAGCGCTTCGACTTCTTCTACAGTGAGACCAAACAAAAAGAAATTGTCTTCGCCCACGGCCTCACGAATTTCCACGTTGGCGCCGTCCAGCGTGCCAATGGTGATCGCGCCATTCATCATGAACTTCATGTTGCCGGTGCCGGAAGCTTCTTTACCGGCGGTGGATACCTGTTCGGATAAATCGGCCGCAGGGCAAATGATTTCCATGGCCGATACGTTGTAGTCCGGCACAAATACCAGGCGCAGCAGGTCATTTGTTGAGCTGTCGCGATTGATGACGTGGGCCACGTTGTTGGCAAATTTGATAATGCGTTTGGCCATTTCGTAGCCCGGTGCCGCTTTGCCGCCGATAATGATGGCGCGTGGTGTCAGGCCGTCCGTGTCGCCGCGCTTGATGCGGTCGTAGAGGTGGATGGCGTGTAGCACATTGAGCAGCTGGCGTTTGTATTCGTGAATGCGCTTGACCTGCACATCGAACATCATGGCGGTGGATAGCTCGACCTGCGTGCGGTCATACACAAGCTTGGCCAGCGCCTTTTTGTTGTCCTGCTTGATCTGATGCCAGCGTGTGCGGAAGTCCGGGTCGTCAATATGCGCGCGCAGCTTGGTTAGCTGATCCAGATCGGCGACCCATTCATCACTAATGCGCTCGCTGATCAGGGCGCTAAGTCCTGGGTTGCATGCTGCCAGCCAGCGACGCTGGGTCACGCCGTTGGTCTTGTTGTTAAATTTCGCCGGTGTCAGGTCGCTGAAGTCTTTAAACAGTCCCTCGCGCAACAAGCGCGAGTGCAGGGCAGCCACACCGTTGACCGAAAAGCTTCCGACAATGGCCAGATAGGCCATCCGCACCATGGGCTCATGACCTTCATGGATAAGCGACATGCGACGAACCCGGTCCTGATCGCCCGGGAATTGCTCGTCCACCGCCGACAGGAAGCGTGCATTGATCTCGTAAATGATTTCCAGAATGCGTGGCAACAATGAGCGGAACAGTTTGACTGGCCACATCTCCAGCGCTTCGGGCAGCAGGGTGTGATTGGTGTAGGCCATGGTTTTGGTTGTGATGCTCCACGCCTCATCCCAGCCAATGCCGTGCTCATCCATCAGCAAGCGCATGAGTTCGGGCACGGCCACGGCGGGATGCGTATCGTTGAGCTGGAAACAATGTTTGGCGGCAAAGTCGTCGAACGATGGGCCGTGATAGCTGACCCACTGACGCAGTGTGTCCTGCAAACTGGCCGACGCCAGAAAGTATTGCTGTTGCAGACGCAGCGTCTGGCCGTTTTCGCTGCTGGCGTTAGGGTACAGCACCATGGTGATGTTCTCGGCGGCGTTTTTAGCCGCGACGGCATCGGTGTAGCTACCCGCGTTAAATTCTTCCAGATCGAACGCGTCCGTTGCGCCGGCGGACCACAGTCGCAGCGTGTTGACGACTTCATTGCGATAGCCCGGGATAGGGATGTCGTAAGGCACGGCCAGTACGTCATGGGTATCGAGCCAGCGATGCATGGTTACGCCATGGCTGTCGGTAAGGACTTCGGTGCGCCCGCCGAATTTGACCGTCTGGGCGATTTCGCGACGCTCGATTTCCCAAATGAAACCATCGCGCAGCCACTGATCGGGCTCTTCGATCTGGTGACCGTTTTCCATGCACTGCCGGAACATGCCGTAGTGGTAACGAA
>CAYGSQ010000498.1:0-3213 GCA_964352435.1 uncultured Gammaproteobacteria bacterium
GTGATGGCCTGACCCAGCATGGCGGCCTCAGCTTCAATGCCGCCAACGCCCCAGCCGAGTACACCCAGCCCGTTGATCATGGTGGTGTGTGAGTCCGTTCCGACCACGGTGTCGGGATAGGCTTGCAAGCGACCGTCTTTTTCGGCGCCAAATACGACGCGCGCCAGGTATTCGAGGTTCACCTGATGAACGATGCCGGTATTCGGCGGCACAACGCGGAAGTTCTCAAACGCGTTCTGACCCCAGCGCAGGAACGAGTAACGCTCTTCGTTGCGGCCAAATTCAATTTCGTTGTTGGCTGCGAGCGCGCCCGCGGAGCCAAAGTTGTCAACCTGAACCGAGTGGTCGATGACCAGTTCGGCCGGTGACAGCGGATTGATGTCACCCGCGGAGCCACCCAGAGCCACCACCGCGTCGCGCATGGCGGCGAGGTCGACAACGGCGGGTACGCCAGTAAAGTCTTGCAAAATAACGCGTGCGGGCGTGAAGGCAATTTCCTGGCTGGGGGCAGCCTTGGCATCCCAATTGACCAGCGCCTGAATGTCGTCGGCCGTCACATTGACGCCGTCTTCATGCCGCAGCAGGTTTTCCAGCAAGATCTTGAGCGAGTAGGGCAGGCGGTCGAGTTTGATACCGGGGACGCTGTCGAGTTTGTACATCTCGTAGTGCTTGCCATTCACCTCGAGTGTGGTGCGTGCGTTGTCTTTGAAATCGGTCATGCTGCCTCCGGCCGTGGATCAGGTTCAATCTGGGGGGCGCATTATAGTTGATGCGCTGCGTCAGGTCACTTGAAACCGGCCGCATTGTGGCCCAGAGACCGTCTCAGGGCAGGGCCGCCTCGCTGGCATGGGCCGTGGCCGTGCGCTCAATGACCCCGCCGCCCAAACAAACGTCACCGTCGTACAGCACGGCGTACTGTCCAGGTGTGACCGCGCGCTGGTCCTCGTCGAAGCGAATACAGACGCGACCCTCGTCAATACGCTCAACGGTCGCGCTTTGATCGGCCTGACGGTAGCGATTTTTGACCTGGCAGCGAAACTGATCGCGCGTGGGTGGTACCAGCCAGTGCATCGGCTCGGTCCACAATGTGTCCGAAAACAACCACGGGTGGTTGTGCCCCTGGCCCACGATCAAGGTATTGGAATCAAGGTTCTTGGCGACGACGTACCAGGCGCCTTCTGCCTGACCGCGCACGCCGCCCAGACCCAGGCCCTGGCGTTGCCCCAGCGTGTAGTACATCAGGCCCTGATGGGTGCCGACGTTGGTGCCCTCGGCCGTCGCGATGCGTCCCGGTTTGGCCGGCAGGAAGCCGCCCAGAAACTGGGCAAATGGCCGTTCGCCGATAAAGCAGATACCGGTGCTGTCCTTGCGCGCGTGGTTGTGCAGACCGCGCGACCAGGCATGGTCGCGCACCTTGTCCTTGGGCAGCTCACCCAGCGGAAAACACACGCGATCCAGTACGCGGCCGTCGATGGCATGCAGGAAATAAGACTGGTCCTTGTTGCCGTCCACACCTTTTAACAGCCGTGGCGAGGGCCCCGATGTGTCGACGCGCGCGTAGTGACCGGTGGCAATCTTGTCGGCACCGAGGCGCCGCGCGTATTCAAGAAATACGCCAAATTTGATTTCCCGATTGCACAGGACGTCGGGATTGGGCGTACGTCCGGCCGCGTATTCCTCCAGAAAGTAGTCGAATACCCGGTCGCGGTATTCGCGCGAGAAGTCCGCGCGATGCAATACAATACCCAGTGTCTCGGCAGCCCGCCGCGCATCCTGATAGTCGTCCGCAGCCGTGCAGTAGGCTTCCTCGTCCTCCTGCCAGTTGAACATGAACAGGCCTTCCACATGGTGGCCCGCCTGCAACAATAGATCGGCTGCGACAGCGGAATCCACACCGCCGGACAGGCCAACGATGACGCGTTGTGATTCAGTAGAAAGCATGATGGACGCAGTATACCGCGACGGAACCGATGTGGTTAGGCCACCGGCGCCAGCGCGCTAAACCAGTCCTGGTCAATGTGCTGGATGATATCCAACGGATAGTGCTTGCCGGCGAGACAGTCATCGACGCCCTTGAGGACCACGGGATTGCGCAGTGGTGACGGGCTGGCAATCAGCTCGTCACGGTTGTGCCATACGACCTCTTCGATGGCCTCATCGATCATGGCGTCGTCAGGTTGCGCGATGGCTTTACCGATAAAATTGACGCGGACAACGGGCTCTTTGCGAATCGGATGCTGCCAAAAATACACGCCACCTACGCTTTGCGGCTGGAAAACGTAGCCGGATTCTTCGAGCGTTTCACGTACCACAGCGTCGGAAAGGCTCTCGCCCAGCTCCCAGCGACCACAGGGTTGGGTGATGACCAGACGCTGGCGAATGACCTCTTTAATAAAGAGAAAACGCCCGTCGGAAGGTCGTTGCACAACTGCGCCGACCGAGATTTTTATCGCGTCTCGCTGCATGAGTTTGGAGGGTAACACCGGGTTAACAGAATACTGTGAATCTGATCACACCGGGGTCCGTTCGCCTCGGTATAGTCAGTGTGATCAAAAAAAGCGCCTGTTGAGCGCGCGCACAAGGATACCAATTAGTTGAACAGCGGCATACGATTTTGCGCCGTGCTTCTTTGCACAGGGACGATTGCAATAGCGCAGTACAGCGCGTTCGCGCAGTCGCCTTTGCAGCGTGCACGTGCGCTGATCGATCAGGGTGACGCCACGCAGGCACTGGCGCTACTTCAGCCGCTGGAAATAACTGAATCGGGCAACATAGAGTTCGATTACGCGCTGGCATTGGCCACGCTCGACGCTGGCGATCCGCTCACGGCGTCGTTTATTTTCGAGCGTGTTCTGATTCTCAAACCCGATTTTCACGGCGCCCGTATTGATTATGGTCGCGCGCTTCTGGCTACCAACAAGGTGTCAGATGCACGGCGTGAGTTTGAACGAGCGCGTGCGGCCGGCCCGCCTGCGCAAGCGGCAACCGTAATAGACGAGTACCTGATACTCATTGAGCGACGTGAACGTCGTGCGCGGTTTTCAGGCTACTTGTCTGCCGGTACGCGTGCCGGTTACGACAGCAACGTGAACAGCGCGACGGATCTCAACGAATTTCTTGGCTTCAATCTCAGCGCAACCAGCCGTGCAAGTGATAGTGAGTTTTTCGAGACTGGTTTGTCGGCAGGTGGTGCGATGGCGCTCGCCCCGCGTC
>CAYGSQ010000499.1:0-3201 GCA_964352435.1 uncultured Gammaproteobacteria bacterium
TGGTCGACGGTTTGACCCATGCCGATTCACTGGTGCGCATTGGCGCGCTGCGTGCATTGCGCCAGTTTCCGCCGCAACTGAGGTTGCGCGACGGTCGCGCGCTACTGAGTGACCCTGTACGCGGAGTGCGCATTGAAGCCGCTCTCACATTCGCTGGCCTGCGTGATCAGCTGGGTACGAGCGATGCGAGCGCCTTTGACGCTGCGGCAAACGAGTATCGCGAATCCGCCGCGCTCGCGTCGAGCATGCCTCAAACGCTCATTCAATTGGCGGAATTCGAGAGTCGCTGTGGCAACAGCGCAGATGCAGGAAAGAGATTCCAACAGGCGCTTGAGATCGACCCACAATTTGCGCCAACGCATCACGCCTACGGTTTATGGTTGGTCCGTGAGGGCCAGACCGTCGCCGCTATAGATGCTCTGCGACAAGCAACTAAACTGGCACCAGACAACGAGCGCTTCATCTACGTCTACGGCGTTGCACTCAATTCGACCGGGCAAGCCCCTGCGGCGCTAGCCATACTTGAGGACGCGACGACCCGATTCCCAGATAACTACAACATCGCCTGGGGGCTCGCCACCATGCTGCGCGACAACGCCGAACCGCGCAAAGCACAGGATGTCGCGCAGCGTATGCTTGAACGGTACCCGGGGGATGAGAATTTTAGCGCGCTGCTCGAGTCACTGAAAGATTGATGGTAACTGTGGCGTTTCGAGGTTGAGCGGCGCAGTTTTTTTCTCGTGGCGCAGTCAAGCTATACTAGCGTTTTCCACCCCGCCAATGGAGCCGCCCTGTGCCAAGCCGAATCGTATTGATCTTTGCCGTCTTCTTTTCAAGCGTAGCCCAAGCCGACACCTTTGACGTGCAAATCGGCGCGTTTCGTAATCCCGCTGCCGCCAGTATCAGCTTGCCGGCCGACGTTGGTGAAATGCGTAGTGAACGTGGCGCAGACGGTTTGACTCGTTTCGTAGTGGGCCCGTTTTCCAGTCGTACCGATGCCGACCAGGCGCGCGACCGGCTGCGCGCTACGGGCTTCGATGGCGCGTTTGTCCGAGCTTCGTCTGGCGCAAGCACGCCAAGCCAATACAGCGTCACCACCTACAGCGCAGACGTCGCGGAGACCTCAAGCCAGGATAGCTTCGAGGGCGAAGGTGAAGTGGTCATGCTGGACGGGCGCCTGCACCGAAAGGTGGGCGATCGTTTTATCCCGCTACAAGAGTAGACGCGCGCGTGATGTGCGCAACAACCACTGAAACGCCACACCGCTCGGGATAGCACACACGTCCCCTGCTGCGCCGCGACGTTACGTGTCTGGGCGCAGCACGCATACTTTCCGTCAAGCGATTGCAATCCGCATAGCCCAACGGAGAAAGAGTATGAGTCGGCAAACATTCTTAATCGGCGCGTTTGCAGGTATCGCATTCGCGTCCCTCACATCGTTGCCCGTTGTCGCGGACCCTTTGGAGAGCGACAACCGTGCGACGATCTACCGCGACGTCGACGGCATTGTGCACATCGTCGCCTCAACAGAAGCTGATGTCGTCTACGCGCAAGGCTACGCCCACGCGCGCGACCGTTTTTTCCAGATGGACACGCAGCGCCGCCAGGCCAGCGGGACGCTCGGCGAATTGCTGGGCGAAAGCGTTATCGCTGACGACGTGCTGCTGCGTACACTGGGCCTGCGCCGCGCCGCCGAGCGCAGCATGACCGCTATCTCGGCCGCATCTATGGCCAGCCTCGAGGCGTACGCCGAGGGTGTGAACGCATGGTTGGCACAAAACCCCCTGCCGTCGGAATACACGGCGCTGGAAATCACCAGCGTTGCACCGTGGACACCACTCGACAGCCTGACGCTTGCCAAACTGCTCGCGTTTGGCTTGTCGTTTGATCTCGACTCGGATCTCACGACAACGTTGGTCAGCTATCAGACCGCCGGCGCGACACAGGGGTTTGACGGCGCTGCCCTGTTTTTTGAAGACCTGTTACGCACTGCGCCTTTTGACTCCGCATCCACCGTGCCGGACGCCGGCGGCGGCATGGTCAAGCGCACGCTCACCGGCGATGCACACCGCGCGCACTGGCGCCGCTTCAGCACCGACTGGCTGCGCCCTGAAACTCTGACGCAAGCACAGGCTTTTGGCGATCGTCTCAAACAAGTGCCGATCATCGGCGACGCCATCGCCAAGCGCGAAGGCATTACCGGCAGCAACGAGTGGGCCGTCAGCGGCGCGCACACCAAGAGCGGTCGCCCGCTGATGGCCAACGACCCGCATTTATCCCTCGATCAACCGTCCACCTTTTATCAAAATCATCTGGTCGTGAGCGACGGGTCGCTTGACGTCGTGGGCAGCAGTTTCACCGGTATTCCACTGGTGGTGCTTGGCCAGAACCGGCGCGTGTCATGGGGCGCCACCACCAATCCCTACGACGTGACGGACATGTTTCAGGAAACACTGGCACCCGACCCCACGTCGCAGTTCGGACTTGGCACGGTGACCAACGGCGAAGTCGAGCCACTCGACTTTATTATCCTGCAGTTCCAGGTCAACGAAATCGGTGACGGCGTCGACGACAACCTGCGCCCGATCGGCGGCCTGGACATTCCGCCCTTCGCACTCACCGTACCCAAACGCAACAACGGTCCGATTGTGTCACTCGACGTACCCAACCTGTCGGCCGTCAGCATTCAGTTCACCGGCTTCGGACCCACGCGCGAGATCGACGCGTTCCGCGCGTGGAACTACGCCGACTCACTCGATGATTTCCGTGCCGGTCTGCAGAACTTCGATTTTGGTTCGCAGAACTGGGCGTTCACGGACATCGACGGCAACATTGCTTATTTCTCTAGTGGCGAAATGCCGCTGCGTGAAGACCTCCAGGCACAAACGGTTAACGGCCTGCCGCCCTTTTTTGTTCGCGACGGAACGGGCGGCAACGAATGGCTGCTCGACGCTGCACCGGGTGCAGATCAGGCCAACCCGTATCAGCTACTGCCGTTCGCTGAGATGCCACAACTGGTCAACCCGAAGAGCGGATATTTTGTCAACGCCAACAACGACCCGGCAGGCTTAACGCTCGACAACGATGCGCTCAACCAACTGCGCCCTGGCGGCGGCATTTACTATCTCAACCCCGGCTACGCCATCGGCACCCGTGCCGGGCGTATCACTCAGGCGCTGACTGAAGCCATTGATGCAGGAC
>CAYGSQ010000500.1:0-3196 GCA_964352435.1 uncultured Gammaproteobacteria bacterium
GCCAAGAACGTCGCGTCATGCCCACGGGTCTGTCGAGCAAGATAGAGCACGTGCGTCAACAAATTGCTCAGGTTGCACCGTTCCAGAGCACCGTTCTTGTAACCGGCGAATCCGGCACCGGCAAAGAAGTTGTGGCACGTGCCATCCACGATCAGTCAGATCGAGCTCATCGCTCATTTGTGCCTGTCAACTGTGGCGCCATTCCGGCGGACCTTTTGGAGAGTGAGCTGTTTGGGCATGAGAAGGGCGCCTTTACCGGAGCCATCTCGTCGCGCAAGGGTCGTTTTGAAATGGCCGAAGGCGGCACGCTGTTTTTGGATGAAATCGGTGACATGAGTATGCCGATGCAGGTCAAGCTGTTGCGCGTACTGCAAGAGCGCTGCTATGAGCGAGTCGGCAGTAGCCAGACGCGTCACTGTAATGTTCGGATCATCGCGGCCACCCACTGTGCATTGCCCGAAGCGATCGAGGAGCAGACGTTCCGACTCGACCTGTTTTACCGGCTCAACGTATTCCCCATTGAGATGCCGCCGTTACGTAAACGTCAAAGCGATTTGCCTGCGTTAGTGGAAGATCTAATGACACGGCATGAGGGGGACGGCGACAAAGGCATGCGTCTTTCGCCGACCGCCATGAGTGCCTTGACCACTTACGCATGGCCAGGAAACATCCGCGAGCTGTCGAATCTGGTGGAGCGGCTGGCAATTACCAAATCACAGGGCCAAATCGAGCTGTCTGATTTGCCGGCTCTATACCGCAGTCATGTCAACGAAGAGGTGACGCCTCAGGTGGGCTCGGCAATCGTCAACGAACCGGCGCTCGCAGGGCTGCCCGACGGCGGGCTTGATTTGCGCTGTCATATGATTGACATGGAAAAGGGCTTTATTCGCGACGCGCTGGTGGCGGCCAACGGCACTGTGGCCGGAGCAGCCCGACTACTCAACCTGCAACGCACGACGCTCGTCGAAAAGATGCGCAAATACGGCATGACGGCCACCGGAGTAGCGACGAAAAATTGACGCTACGTTTAAGCGAAACCCTGTACCTATGGGGCTTTGCAGTTGGCACCAATCTTGCTACTTGTGCATTAGCCCGCGACGGATCGCGGGCCTTGTCGCCCCCATCACGGACAGATGAACATGACTCAACAACGAAGCACCGCAGATCTTGAGCTGGCGTTCGCCGCGTTCAACCAGCACTCCCAGCAACTCGAGCAGTCGTTCCATACGCTACAAGGACAGGTCGGCGTATTGAACGACGAGTTGGCGCAGGCCAATAGCGAGAAATTGCGTGAATTGAGGGCCAAGGAAGCTCTGGCGCAGCGTCTTGAACGACTGCTCGGAGCGTTGCCAGGTGGCATCCTGGTCACCGATCCGCAAGGGCGTATTTGCGAGTGCAATCAAACCGCCATGGATATGCTGGGTACGCCGCTCATTGGCGAGACGTTTGACAGCGTACTGGCGCGGCGCGACCACGGCGATGAACACGGTGAGTTGCAACTGGCCGATGGCCAACGCCTGAGTTTGTCGCGGCGTGCACTCGATGACGATGCAGGCACAATTATCTTACTTTCAGACGTGACCGAGCCGCGCGCCCTGCAGGCCATGCTGGCACGCA
Source organism: uncultured Gammaproteobacteria bacterium (assembly GCA_964352435.1). GTDB lineage: Bacteria > Pseudomonadota > Gammaproteobacteria > Steroidobacterales > JBCCMA01 > JBCCMA01. The sequence goes on from CAYGSQ010000500.1 coordinate 1,618, forward strand.
AACAGCGCCTGGTTGAAATGGGCGAGATGGCGGCGCGCCTGGCTCATCAGGTCCGCACGCCGTTAAGCAGTGCGCTTCTGTACACCTCACAGCTGGGCCGTGCACAAATTAATGACACGAAGCGTCAGTGCTACGCCCAGCGCATTTCACTGCGACTTGGACAGCTCGAGCGCATGGTCAACGACATGCTGGGCTTCGCTCGAGGGGCAAATGTTAGAACACAAGAAATCGACGTGGCGGAGTTGCTGGACGACGTAATTCAGCTGATGCGCAGCCAGCAACGTGAGGGCGATCGCTTTGAGGTCGTCATTGACGACCAATTAAATTGCGTTCAGGGCAATCGCGACGCGCTCACCGGCGCATTGACCAATCTGTGCACCAATGCAATTCAGGCGTCTGATGCCGGCGTTGTACTGACACTGACCGGGCGCCGCACCGACAGCGGACAGGTCGCGCTTGGCGTAAAAGATACCGGACCTGGGCTCGCGGCACGCGACGTTGAACGGATTTTTGACGCATTTTTTACGACTCGCGCCAGCGGCACTGGCCTGGGCCTCGCAGTCGTCAAATCAACGGCGGAAGCGCACGGTGGCGACGTCACCGTTGAATCGAGTCCGGGCGCGGGCTGTCACATAGAAATGCACATTGACGATGCTGCTATGACAAACGCGCTGAGTTCCAGCGCGCTTCCAACGAGCCGCCGATCGGCCGCATGCGCATAACGCGCAAGGACATGAACGCTATGAACCAAACCAATCCCGCTGCCAGCCGTACTCTGCTGGTTGTAGAAGATGACGATGCACTGCGCGAAGCGCTGGTCGAGTCACTGACCGACGATGGCTTTAACACGCTGGCCGCTGCGGCCGGCAAAGCGGCACTCGAGCTATTGCAAAGCCATGCCGTCGACCTCGTTATTTCCGATGTGCAAATGAGCCCGATGGCCGGCACAGAGCTGCTGCGCAAGATCAAACGTACGCACCCCGAAATGCCGGTCGTGCTTATGACGGCATACGGCACTATTCAAAAAGCGGTCGATGCAATGCGTGATGGCGCCGCGCACTATCTGGTCAAACCCTTTGCCGCTGACACGTTGGTAGAAACCGTGCGTCGCTTTCTACCCTTTAACGCAACATCGGGTGAGCACACCAATCTGGTCGCGCAAGACCCGCGTTCACTTGAGTGTGTGGCGATGGCAAAACGCGTAGCTACGAGCGATGCCACCGTCATGCTGCACGGCCACAGCGGCACAGGCAAAGAAGTCTACGCTCGCTTTATTCATGAAAACTCGCCGCGCGCGGCCGAGCCTTTTGTGGCGATCAACTGCGCGGCCATTCCTGAAACCATGCTTGAGGCCGTGCTGTTCGGGCACGAGAAGGGCTCGTTTACCGGGGCTGCTGCAGCGCGGCCCGGCAAATTCGAGCAAGCCCAGGGCGGCACACTGCTGCTCGACGAAATCTCGGAAATGGATCTGGCGCTGCAAGCCAAGTTGCTGCGGGTTTTGCAGGAAAAGGAAGTTGAACGCATCGGCGGTCAACGGACGATCGCGCTGGACGTACGCGTTCTCGCGACCACTAACCGG
>CAYGSQ010000501.1:0-3196 GCA_964352435.1 uncultured Gammaproteobacteria bacterium
GAACCCGGCCAGATCCCGATCTTCAACGGCAATGAGGATTACCATAAACCTGGCGTTCAGAGCTTCAACCTCTCTGGTCGCGTCGATTTGTTCCTTCGTTCGGGTGACCTGATCCGAATCGTCGGGGAGAGATCTTGTCCTCGGTACGTGCCTGAAGTCCTGCTGCGTCAGCAGTGTGTAGGACAGGAACGTGCCGTGGACTTCCGTGGCCTTGTACGCCTGTTTCATGAAGAAATAGAAGTCCTTAACGCGTTTGAAGACTGTGCAACCGGCCGACCAACCGCCAACGATGGTTGACTCGGTCCGCGGGTTACTCCGATGAATATTGATGCCGAACAATCCGTGATCTTCGACCGCGTTTTCAAAATCCAGAACGGCGTCCCGGTTGTTGTCTCGCCACACCGTCACTGGTTTTGCCTGGCACACCGCGTCGTATTTGCCCTGATGCTTGCGAATCTTGTAGGCGTCTCGATACTGGTTCGGGACCAAAATCGCGGTGCCCTTGGCATTGACCGGTCTCAGCAGCGTCTTTAACCCAGGATCCGTGGTAACCGGAAACGACATGACTTGCATTGCCGCATCACTATCGCGATACAGAAGATACAATTCATCATCAAAAGAATCCGGGGCAGCGTTATCGGCGCGGACCGAAACAATGTTCAGGCGATAGCTCGTGCCGTCGTCGAAAAACTCGTAGCTCTTTTGTGCAAGAACCGCCTGAATCTCGTCCAGTGAGTGGGTCATACATTGATGCCTTTGTTGTACTTCGCGCTGCCAAATTCAATTTGCTTCACCTTATTTTTAGCAGAACCTGTGGCATATTGACACTGCGCACCGACTGGTGAGCATAGATCGCGCGGTCAACAGATCTTTGAGACCCAGTACACGCCTGCCATAGTCAAGGTGTTCGCAACCCTGTCAGCGGCAAGAAACCCGACACTGTTCCATGACGATGCAGACCGCTGGCGATAAAAAAGGGCCAGTCCTTGCCAGAACCGGCTGTGGGTCCCGAATATTCATGCAGTGCGTGGAATGTAGTAATGATGAAGGCCATCCACTGCTGGAAATTCAACGACGTTGTTCGGGACTGCGCCCAAACTCATGCAGGCAAAGACCCAGCATGCGATGAATCGACCGTTGGCGCCAACGCAAAAACCCTCACACAATCAATCAGCTAACCAAGGCATAGAAAAAAAACAGGAAACAAATAGCCCCCAGACAAGCTTGCAGAACCGGCAATCCCTAGTATGGAAAGAAACGAGAAAACAGCGATCGAGAGGGCACGAAGCAATGCGCACCTGCGTTGCCCTGGGCCGCGTTTCGTCAGTGTCTAGTCAACATCCCAGGCCGGATTAAAAAAATGAAAACCAACACCGTTCAGCGATTCATCCAATTGGCCGTTTTGGCCTGCTCCTTGCTCAGCGCTGCGACAAGCATCGCCCAGGGCCAGGTTCCAGACGAGGCCTACGCAAAGGGCATCATCGTCAAATACAAGGACGTGGTAGACGACCGCGCGCCGAGCTTCGTGCCGCAGGCCGCTGTTCGAGCGGGCGACCAGCAGGCACTGGCGCTAGCCATCAGTCAATTCACCGGTCGCGAGTTCCGCTACCACATGCATGTAGCGACGGGTGCCGAGGTGTACAACCTCGACGGTTGGCATAGCGAAAAGGTGCTCGACGCGCTCGCCGCAAAGCTGGACGCCGATCCGGCCGTTGAATACGCCGAAACCAACTCGGTTCAGTATGCGCAGGCGGTGCCCACCGATCCGCTGTACCCCCAGCAGTGGCACTATTACGAACCCGTCGGTGGCCTCAATCTGCCTGCCGCCTGGGACTTCGTCACTGGCAATGGCGTGGATGTCGCCGTTCTGGATAGTGGTTGGTGGCCGCACGGGGATCTGATCTTTAGTACGTTACCCGGCTACGATTTCCAAGCCGCGGATGCCAACAATTACGATGGCGATGGCCCCGATAACAATCCTATTGATCCAGGCAATTGGAGGGTAGCCGGCCAATGTCCCGGCTCGCCGCAGCCGCCGCCCAGAAACAGTGATTGGCACGGCACACATGTTGCTGGAACTATTATGGCGTCGGCTTTCAACGGATACGGCGGGTCGGGCGTAGCGTACGAAGCCAGACTAATTCCCGTTCGCGTGTTGGGCGCCTGCGGTGGCAGCGTCGCGGAGGTTGCCAACGGAATCCTGTGGGCGGCAGGAGCGCCTGTCAACGGCGCCCCATTAAACGCCAACCCGGCAAGAGTTATCAATATGAGCCTCGGCGGCACGGGTGCCTGCCCAAATACGTATGCCACAGCGATAAATACGGCTCGTGGACTGGGTTCTGTCGTGGTTGCGTCTGCGGGCAACAACAGCGGCTTGGCGGATAACTTCAATCCTGCCAATTGTCCTGGTGTCATCTCGGTTGCCGCGACCAACCGCTCAGGCGGTGCAGCGTCCTACACGAATTTCGGCCTCACGGTCGATGTTGCAGCGCCAGGCGGGGACAATGGGGGCGCCAACGCGGTATTGTCAACCTCAAACTCAGGCACGACGGGTCCGATGTCCGACTCATTTACCTTCCTCCAGGGCACCAGCATGGCAGCCCCGCATGTGTCGGGATTGGCGGCATTGATGTTCGACGCGGCCCCCAATATGACTCCGGACCAGGTTGAAATTATCATCGAGACGACCGCGCGTCCGTTCCCTGGCACTTGTTTTCTGTGCGGATCCGGCATCGCCGATGCCGAAGCGGCGCTGTTTGCGTTGCCTCCGATCAATGACAACTATCCGTTTGCCTTTAATCTCATTGTTCCGGGTACGGTGTTTGGAATAGGAAATGTGGGCAACGCATTCAACGACGGGAGCACGACCGGCGTGGGCGCCACCGAGCCCGATGTCTGGTGGAAGTACACGACCACGGCGCCGGGCATACTGCGGTTGAACACTTGCGGCACGAGAGACACTTTCGGGCTGGATTCTGTGCTCTCGATTCACACGGATACGGGAGGCCCGGGCACCTTTGCCAACCAGCTCGCGCTCAATGACGACTACCAAAGTTCCGGGGGCGATTCGGCGGCCAATTGTTCGTCGTACAGAGACTCGGCAATTGCGCTCGATGTGTCGGCAGGGCAACACCTGCTGATTCGTATATCGAGATTCAATGCTACAACGAGCGGCGGCAAATTCTTGAACGCCGAA
>CAYGSQ010000502.1:0-3186 GCA_964352435.1 uncultured Gammaproteobacteria bacterium
CAACAAGGCTGATAATAAAAGCCCCTCAGGCGTTCAACGGAATCATGACGCACACGGGCGCCGAGGTGGAGTCGATCAGGTAGGCGAGCTTTTCCCGCGATACTTTGTAGCGGTCGAACAGGGGTCGACTAACGGCGCCAGCGACCAGCAGCGTGATATTGGATTCGACGAAAATAACCAGCCCGGTGACCCACGCCAGCATTTGAGCGCGCACGCCATTGTGTACCCAACGCCGTGTCTCAAGAAAATGCACGAACCCGCGCACACCGCCCGAGTGCTCAATGGTCGCAATCAACGGTCCGATCAGAATCGTAAAAATCAGAACACGCGCGTCGCCGGCATCGCCGAAAACGTTGATCGTGCCATCGAGACTCTGCGCAAACCCAAGCACCGGATTGAACCCGCTGAGCAACGTGTAGCCAAGCCAAATGCCGGCAAACAGGGACAGCACAACCTGCTTACTCCAGATTGCTAAACCGATGGCCAGCACCGGGGGCAGGATGGAATACCAGGTGGGGTCGTTCATGTCCGTGTAATCGCCATCAGCATATTAGAGAAAGCGTCGTGTGCAGTGTCGGTGAATGCCTGGCACCTGCGATTGGTTATTTCGTTGTCGCTGGAGCGTGTGCGCGCACGCCGCAGTATACACGCGTGCCTACAGGTAATTGGGTGGCGATACCTTGTCAATGATCAACAGGCCGTCGTACTCGCTACGCAGCACCAGATTGATGCGCGTACTGCCCCACGCCCAGGTCGGCGTACGCTGGTCGAGCCATGCGCTACCCGGCTCGTCGGTCGATGCGTTTTCCAGATCGAGAAACAGGTAGGCCAACCGGCGCCGATAGAACACGGCTTCCAGGCTGTTGTCGATCGGCGCGTTGACGTCGCGAATGCTGCGGTCATTGAATGCGTGTTGGCCGCGGTACATATAAAAGCCGACGGTGTACATGCTGTCGGCCAGTTCCGCATGTACCAGCGACCCCATATTGGCGCTGGCCAGAAAGCCGGTGCCGCGATGGCGCAGGTGCGCGTTGTGTGCCCAGCCAATGATTCGTTCGTTGGGATAAATGCGGGTGCTTAATGCAAGCAGATTTTTGGCCATGCCCAGATCGCGTGGACGGCCGCCCGATTCGAAGGCGAACCGTTCGCTTAATTGCTCCGCATAGTGCGGGCTCGTTCGCGCGTATTGAGCGGCGATCAGAACATCGCGCTCACTAAACTCACCGTCGGCCACAATTTGCGTGATGTTGGAGCTCAGATAATCCGCAAGCTGCGCGTAGTCGCTGTGTAGTTGCGGCAAGCGCGCTGTCAGCGCGGTTATGGCCCCGGCGGTCGCACTGTCGGCGGCCAGCGAGTCACTCGTCCATTGCGCATAGTTTTGTTCCAGCGCCTGCACCGTGAGCGCATAGTCTGGCGAGACCTTGGCGACCAGTGCGCCCGTGTTGCGGGCACGTTGTCCGAAATCACTTCCACTTGGTTGGACATCAAAACCAGTGATGCGCAGCGGCGTGGCCGTGTCTTGCGTCGCCGCAATGTAGTCGAACAAATCTCGTAGCGCCTGGGTCCGCCACACGCCGAACAGGCAGCCATTCATCGCCGACGGTACCTCGCGTTGCTCGAGATGTCGTTGGGCATTTTCACAATCAAACAAGCCGCCCTCAATGGCCAGCACGTTAAAACCTTGCTGCTCGTGCAGATATTTGATCAGTCTGGTTTTCGCCAGTGAGTATTCACGTGCGCCATGAGTGCTCTCGCCCAGCATCACCAGGCGCTTGTTGGCCAACGTTGATTCCAAAAACGCCAAATCCGAGAAGTCGTCGTCCACCGCCAATGAGCGGATGATGTTGGCATTCTGGGCAAACCACTCGGCCGCGTCGTTCGGTGCGAGCGCCTGTCGCGAGTCGCTGCCCGTGCGCAGCTGCGCATCGGTGAACAGGCCCGTGGGCGCGGGTGGCGTCACCGGAGCAGGCGGCGCCGTGACGACCGGTGGGGCGGACGTACCGCTACCGCCGCCGCAAGCAGTCAGGGCGATGCAGATTAATGCACATAAAACCGAGGTTGGAAAACGCAAGATACTGGTCCCGGCATGGTTATTGGCGTGCTTATGAGGTCACGGCACGGTTTATAGAGAGTCTATTTGACACAGCCGGACGCGGCAGATCAAGTCGCGCTGCGGGGGGCAGACACAGGCGACACGGCTGCTTGCCCGGGCACCCCTCGTGACTATACTTGCGGCTCAGGTTAAGCACGCGGGAAACTCACAATGTGGCCTTACGTTTCGTCCCACCGAACGTCGCTGTCTGACGTGGGCTGGCTGCTGCTGGCGGCGGTCGCTGGTGCGGTGGTGGCTGGCGCGATCGCCAACGTTGTCGGCCAATACATGCGCGTTGCTATCGTGTTTCCGGTGGCGATGGGCGCGGTCGTTGGCCTGGCTGGAAGGGTGATAATTGCCAGGCGGCGCATTCAGGCTCGCGCGGTGGCGGCCGTTATTGGCGTGCTGGGCGGGTTACTGGCGTTCAGTGCAGACCAACTGTTCGACTACGTTCGCAGTCGCCATACCATTGCAGAGGAAATGGCTCGGGTCACACAGCGGCTTGGTGGCGATAGTGACGTGGTTCAATCGCACCCAAATCTTCAGGCCGTTATCGATTTGGCCATGGTGCGCTCCGGGCAAGGCGATGAGGTCAACATCATCAACTCACTTGCCCTGCTTGAAGACGATTCGGTGGCCGGGGATCACGCGGTTGGTCCCGTCGCCGCGCTGCGCGGCTGGATTGCTTTGCGCCATAGTCTGGGTGTTTCAATTTCAGGGGTAACACGCGGAAGAATCGAAAAGACGGGTCCGCTCGGCGGTCTGCTGTTTTGGAGTGTGTCGGCCATGCTCGCTGGTGGCATTGCGGGCGTACTGTTTTTCAGGTCGGCCAGTGAACCGGTCTGCGATCAATGTAAGCGCTGGTTCGAACCATCGACCGGGCGTTTGCCCGCTGCCAACAATGCGTTCAAGGACAACGTGCGTCAGGCATTGGAGCATCATGACGACGAGGCATTGGGGCGCTTGTTTCCGGGACGCGGCATTGACCGGCGACATCTGGCCATTGAGTTTCGGCGCTGTGGTCACTGCACCCACGCGCCGGTTTACACCGAGTTGCAGCAGGTCAAGCGACGCTCAAGTGGACAAACCTCGGT
>CAYGSQ010000503.1:0-3184 GCA_964352435.1 uncultured Gammaproteobacteria bacterium
CGCGATGACTTTGACCCCGGCCTGCATTTCAAGCTGCCGTGGGAAAATGTTCTGTAGCTCGACAAACGTATTTTGACGGTCGACAAGCGCCCGTCAGAATTTCTGACGGATCAAAAAGAAAAGGTGTTCGTCGACTTTCTCGTTAAATGGCGCATCGTTGACCCGGGCCAGTTTTATCGTGCTACCGGCGGCTTGGAACAGGTGGCCTCGGATCGGTTGTTGCCGATTATCGAAGCGGGCCTGAAGGATGACTTTGCCAGTCGCCAGCTTTCTGACGTGGTGTCAGTCGAGCGCTCCGAGGTGATGCAGGCGATTACCGATACGGCCAGTGAGCTGGCTGAAAAGTTCGGCGCCGAAATCAATGACGTGCGCATCAAGCGTATCGATCTGTCGCAAGATGTCAGCCAAACCGTTTATGACCGCATGCGCAAAGAGCGCGATCGGGTAGCCAAGCAACGTCGCGCAGAAGGTCGTGGTGAGGCTGAGCGGATTCGTGCTGAGGCAGACAAGGAAAAAACCGTGATCATTGCCAACGCCTACAAAGAGGCGGAGCAAACGCGTGGTGACGGTGACGCGTTGGCGGCTAATATTTATGCAGAAGCGTACGAACGGAACCCTGAGTTTTACTCGTTTTTCCGCAGCATGCAGGCCTACCGACGCTCGTTCCAGAATGGTTCAGATGTGCTGGTGCTCAATCCGGACAGCCCGTTTTTCCGTTACATGAACCAGCCGGTACAGCCTTAAGCGAGAGTCATTCGAAATGGGTAAGAATGTAATTGTCATCGGCACCCAATGGGGTGACGAGGGTAAGGGCAAAATCGTTGACTTGCTGACCGAACAGGTTGGCGCGGTGGTGCGCTTTCAAGGCGGACACAACGCTGGCCATACCCTGGTCATTGATGGTCATAAGACCGTTCTGCACCTGATTCCCTCGGGGATCCTGCATGGCAACGTGCGTTGCTATATCGCCAACGGCGTCGTGCTGTCACTGCCGGACCTGTTTCATGAAATGGAAGGGCTGAAAGAGCAGGGTGTAGACGCCGAGAAAAATCTCTACGTCAGTGCCAACTGCCCGCTGATCCTGCCGTCACATGTCGCACTCGATCAGGCGCGTGAAAAGGCGCGCGGGGCCAAAGCCATTGGCACGACGGGGCGTGGTATTGGACCGGCCTACGAAGACAAAGTGGCGCGGCGCGCGGTGCGCGTTATCGACTTGTTCCATCGCGAACGTTTTGCGTCGCGTTTGGGCGAAGTGCTCGACTATCACAATTTCGTGCTCAAGAATTATTTCCGTACGGATACGGTCGATTTCCAGGAGATTCTCGATACGTGGATGGCCTACGGTGAGCGCGTAGCGCCCATGGTGGTCGACGTCACGGGGCATCTGGGGCGCCTCATCGATAAGGGCGAGCGCTTGCTGTTTGAAGGCGCGCAGGGCGCGCTGCTCGATATCGATCACGGTACCTACCCGTTTGTTACGTCATCGAACACGACGGCGGGCGGTGCGGCGACCGGCACGGGCATTGGGCCACGTCAGCTGGACTACGTGCTGGGCATCGTGAAAGCCTACACAACACGTGTTGGTGCCGGACCATTTCCGACCGAACTTTTCGATGAGATGGGCGCGCATCTGGCGCGCGTTGGCGCCGAAGTAGGTGCGACGACCGGTCGGCCGCGACGCTGTGGCTGGTTCGATGCCGTGGCGTTGAAGCGATCAGTGCTCAACAATTCGATTAGCGGGTTGGCGGTGACCAAGCTCGACGTGCTTGATGGTCTGGACACCATTCGTATTTGCACAGGCTACCGCATTGATGGTCGCCTGATTGATGCACCGCCGCTGGCAAGCTATCACTACGATGAGTGTGAAGCGGTGTATGAAGATCACCCGGGCTGGAAAACCTCAACGGTCGGCATTACCGAATACGCCGCATTGCCCGCCAACGCCAAGCGCTATCTCGAGCGCATGGCCGAGGTGACTGGCGTGCCGGTGGCCATCGTGTCGACCGGACCGGATCGTGCGCACACGATCGTGTGTGACAACGTCTTTGACGGTGATTCTGCGCGGGTGGTTGCTTAGCGCCAACGCATTTCGGTGGCTCGTCGAGCTGCTGCGTTAAAACCCATTTGATAGACGATTGCCTCTGGACAATACTCTTGTCGAGACGCAGTGCGCCCGTTTTTGATTGGCAGAAAGAACCTGTTATTTAGCGACTTCGTCGCTGGCGCGAACGCCAGGGCGAATATTTACAGCCTGATCGAGACGGCTCTATGCCGAATGCGGCATAGAGCCGTCTATGCCGAGCCAAGAACTATGCCGAACGATTGATGATGTTCAAATCAATCGTACGGGAGTTTTTGTTCGGCGCAAACGGACAGACTTCCGGCGACGACACTGGCGATACGCTGATGTATAGCGCAGCGACCGGTGACCTCAACGGCGACGGTCTGGACGACCTGATTCTCAATGAAATGCGCGGCAATGGCGTGGCCCCCGCTGCACTCGATGTCGGGAACTTGTTGATCATTAGCGGCGCGCGTATTACAAAGCCTGATGGATGATGCATTTTCTTTTGACGCGCAGGGATTGCAGCACGCAATAGCCCTGCTTGCTCAGCGAGACGAGCCCGACGCAACCCCTTCGAATTTGCCCGAAACCTTGCCGATCGAAGGTGCCGGGGCGCGTGAGACGTTGGAGCAATTGGCGCCCTATGTTCTCGGTGCGCGAGAAGCGCTGGATGCACCGATGGCCATGGCGCACATGGATCCGCCTACGCCGTGGATCACCTGGGCGACCACACTGTGGAACGCGTCGACCAACCAGAATTTGCTGCATCCCACGACGGCGCCGGTCGCGCGTGATATCGAGGCACGCGTGATTGACTGGATCGCGCCGTGGTTCGGAATGAACGGCGGCCACATGACGCCCGGATCCACGGTGTCCAACATCACGGCACTGTGGGCGGCACGGGAGCATGTGGCCATTCGTCGCGTGGTGGCCAGTGAGAGCGCGCATTTGAGCGTGCGCAAGGCGGCCCACATTTTGGGTCTCAAGTTTGATGCGTTGCCCGTGAATCGAGACGGCTCGCTGGATGCCAGTCGCATCCCGGACGATCTTGGCGATGCGTGTCTCGTGCTCACGGCGGGTACGACCAGCACGGGCGCCATCGATGATATGACGCTGCAC
>CAYGSQ010000504.1:0-2464 GCA_964352435.1 uncultured Gammaproteobacteria bacterium
GTCCTTAACATCCGATAGCACTTAGCAAGAAGGCAAAGACATGGATCGACTGGGTTACATCGCAATGACGGGCGCGCGCCAAACCATGCAGGCGCAGGCAGTGGTCAGCAACAATCTGGCCAACGCCAGCACCACCGGGTTTCGTGCCGAGATGATTGGCGCGGCCAGCGCCCCCATCTACGGCGACTCGCATGCCAGTCGGGTCAACGTGGTCAGCGCCGGTTACGGCGCCGATTTCGGGCCGGGTGCCATCATCACCACAAGTCGCGATCTGGACGTGGCCATCAATGGCGATGGCTTCATTGCGGTTCAGGCTGACGATGGCAGCGAAGCGTTCACCCGCGCCGGTGACTTCTATGTCGATTCTTTTGGTCTGCTCAAGACGTCCAGCGGATTCGCCGTGATGGGCGACGGCGGCCCGGTCGCCATTCCTCCTAGTCAGTCATTGACCATCGGTGGTGATGGCACCGTGTCGGTTGTACCGCTGGGGCAGGGCTCGAATACGCTGTCGACGGTCGATCGCATTCGTCTGGTCAACCCCGACACCCAGGACCTCGAACGCGGCCGCGACGGCTTGTTCCGTTTGAAGGACGGGGCTGTTGCCCAGGCCGATGCGGCCGTCACGCTGATCACCGGCGCACTTGAGTCCAGCAACGTCAATCCAGCCTCGTCGCTGGTGGACATGATTGAACTGTCCCGTCTGTATGAAATGCAGGTGAAGATGATTGAAACGGCGCGCGATGACGCAGACCAGGCCGCACAACTGATGCGTATGCGCTAGCGCTGGCATACAAATTGCACCGAGGGCAGAAGGCCCGGTGCGAACGACAGAATTTTGACGCAAGGAAAAGCAAAGACATGAATACCGCACTGTGGGCCGCCAAGACCGGTCTCGACGCACAACAAACCCGTATGGCCGTGATTTCCAACAATCTGGCGAACACCAATACCACCGGTTTCAAACGCGGGCGCGCGTCATTTGAAGATTTGCTCTATCAAAATCGGGCACAGGCCGGCGGCCAGACCTCACAGTCAACGCGCCACCCCTCCGGCACCATGGTTGGCACCGGTGTTCGCGTCGTTGCAATTCAAAAGACGTTTGGCCAGGGCACCGTCGCGCAGACCAACAATGCACTCGATGTGGCCGTTAACGGGCGCGGCTTTTTTCAGGTACTCACGCCCGATGGCAGCACCGCTTACACGCGTGACGGATCGTTTCAGGTCGACGAGCAGGGACAGTTGGTGACCTCGAGTGGCTATCCGGTACAACCGGGCATCACGATTCCCGCGGCCGCGCAAAGCGTGACTGTCGGACGGGACGGCACGGTGTCGGTACAGCTAGCAGGGCAGGCGGCGCCATCTCAGGTGGGCAATATTCAGCTTAGCGATTTCATTAACCAGGCCGGACTTGAGCCGCGCGGCCAAAACCTGTTTATCGAAACCGCCGCCAGCGGCGCGCCTCAGGTTGCAACCCCTGGTGTTAACGGCGTCGGCGAGTTGGAGCAAGGTGCGCTGGAAAGTTCCAACGTCAACGCCGTTGAAGAATTGGTGTCCATGATTGAAACCCAGCGTGCATACGAAATGAATTCCAAAGCGATCTCTACGACTGACTCGATGCTTCAGTACGTGAACAACAACCTGTAACGAGACACCGATGAAAACCAACGCCCGTAATTTTGCACACGCCTTGATGTTCATGCTCGCACTGCTGCTCGCAGGCTGCGGTGGGCGCGCCTCGATTGTGCCGCAGGATGAAGCGGGTAACCGACTGGGGGCCATGCCGTTGCCGCCTGCGCAGCCGAACAACGGTGGCATCTATGCACCAAACTCAGGGCTGACCTTGTTTGCCGACCTGCGCGCCGGGCGCGTCGGCGACATTCTGACCATCGTACTCGACGAACAAACCGACGCCACCAAGAGCTCGACCACGAGCACCCGCAAATCCAACGCAACGACGTCGGCCACGGCAACCATCCTTGGCATCCCTGTTACCAGCGCGGGCAACGCTATTTTCGATAACTCCGTGAGCTCGGAATCGGAGTTCGAAGGCGAGGGTGGTGCGACGCAAAGCAACAGTCTCCAGGGCAACATTTCTGTCACCGTCATTGAACGACTGGCCAACGGCAACCTCGTCGTCAGCGGCGAGAAATGGCTGACGCTCAATCAAGGCAAGGAATACGTACGCATTAGCGGCGTGGTACGACCGGTCGATATAGAGCCGGATAATTCCGTGCCTTCGGCGAAGATCGCCAACGCGCGTATTGAGTACAGCGGTCGTGGTGCATTGGCGGACGCAAACCGAATGAACTGGCTGTCCCGGTTCTTTAATTCACCGTGGATGCCATTCTAAAGGCCGCATGACTATGACCAAATTCTTTCGCATAATTTTGAGTATCACGCTGGCTACTTTTTGTACTCAGGCCATGGCCGAACGGGTCAAGGATATTGCCTCGATTGCTGGCGT
>CAYGSQ010000504.1:2474-3182 GCA_964352435.1 uncultured Gammaproteobacteria bacterium
CGTGCGCACCAACCAGCTGGTGGGCTACGGTCTGGTTGTCGGCCTCGACGGCACAGGTGATCAAACGCAGCAGGCACCGTTCACCGTGCAAAGCCTGCAAAACATGTTGGCGCAATACGGCATCACGTTGCCGCCGGGGTCCAATCCCCAGCTACAAAATGTCGCGGCCGTCTCGGTGCATGCCGATCTACCTGCATTCGGCAAGACCGGTCAGCTTATTGATGTCACGGTATCGTCGATTGCCAACTCCAAGAGCCTGCGCGGTGGCAGTTTACTCATGACCGAACTGCGTGGTGCCGACGGCAATGTTTACGCGGTCGCGCAGGGCAACCTGATCGTGGGCGGATTTGGCGCCAGTGGCAACGACGGCTCCAGCATTACGGTCAATATTCCAAGCGCGGGACGCATCCCCAACGGCGCATCCATTGAACGCGAGGTAAGCAGTCGTTTTGCCACCGACCCGTTCATTTCTCTGAACCTGCACAGCGCCGACTTTACGACGGCACGCCGCCTGATGGATGCCATTAATGAACGGCTGGGCGGAACCGTTGCAGAAGCGGTGGATGGCGGCACGGTGCGGGTCCGCGCGCCGGCCACAACCTCCGCACGGATCGCTTTCGTCGCCGAACTCGAGACGATTCAAATTGAGCCTGGCGATGCGGCGGCTCGCGTCATAATTAACTCGCGCACCGGCACGGTGGTCATTGG
>CAYGSQ010000505.1:0-3180 GCA_964352435.1 uncultured Gammaproteobacteria bacterium
CTTCCTTTCCAATTCGTTTTCGTCGTTGCCATCCCTGCACATTTCGTACTGCAGAACTTCGATTGATCTGTTCATGATCTTCCCATCTCTCATCTTCTCGATCACGGTCTGGGTATTTTCGGACGCGACTACTTTTGTACTTTTCCCCAGCAGAAAAGCACAAGCCAGCGAAACATCCCAGTCAAAAGCCTCCAACACGTCGGCCTCGTCGTATATGGCTTCAGCGATCGCAGGGATCTTCTCGTAGTTCTCCATTAGATACGCCAAGTCGGTTGCGTCTTTTTTTCTGATGTTTGCGGCTCTATCGGTCCATGCAATGAGTTTCAACATGGCGATCCCTGCCGGAGTCGCCACAGGAACAACGAGTTTTGGGTTCGTCTGAATAGTCACCAGGTCGGCGGAATCAAAAGCCTCCTGGAATCCGACGATGTTCATTTTGTGAGTATTGTTTGGCGGTAGAAGCACATCGCCGTCTGTCGTTGCGATCGGTCCGAACGGAACCAAGTCGACTAGAATTCTATCCGGAGATATTAGCCGGTGCGACATATCGGTTTTTTCGTATCCACTCGCCGCGAGAATCGCCAATACAGATTCGTAGGCAGCCGCATCGGCAATCTGGATCCCAAAATCGATGTCATTCGTTGCGCGCACAACCCGTGCACCGTATCCATAATGAAGCACGAGATCGCGAGCCGCGGCTCCCACCACCACGAACGATATACCGAGTGTCTTAGCTGCGTTCGAAACGTCTCGGTAGACCGTAACTTGATTGGCTTCAATCTTCCCCGAAATGTCCATCCAGGAATTCCTTGAATATGATTTGGGCGGTTTCAATATTTCTTGGATCGGCCGTCGCTATTAGATCAGCGTAAACAAGTATCGGGTGAACGATGTTAGTTTCATCGAAGGGTCTGCGCCAGAACGCCCGATAGATGTGTACCGGATTTTCGGTATGCGCAGTTGGATCTCTTTTTCGAAGCCGAGCTGCGATGACGATGTCAGTCCACTTTTCCTGGTCGACATAGATCGTCGCGATTTCTGGACGCAAGTGTTTTGTAAGCAGTGCCGCTGCGGTCTCGCCACCCCAGTATGCGTGAAACTCCGTTAGGTCTATCGTCGTCCACCATCCAGGTTTGCCGGCATCGAAGGTCCCCAATTTTTGCTTCGGCTTGAGTCTCTCCGGATAAGTTTCGACCCATCGATCCAACAGTTGCCGTTTTTTTGTGAGGTATCGGTCTTTATCTCTACGCTGTTGTCGGACGTATCCATTCGCCCTTAGATCCTTCAGCACCCAACCGACTGTGCCAACAGCGACACCGGCAGCGTCGGCGATATCGCGATACGGAGCATTTACAAGAGCAGGATCACAGAGGAATGCGTAGACTACCTTGAGGCCGGTATTGCTAAAAGCTCTTCCTGTTGGTTTTTTCTCCGTCAATGTTGCGGTTGGCCGACGGTTGCCTTTAATCATTACATGCAAGCCATTGTCTTTTAGATACGCATTCCCAACGGTATCTATAAACTGAACATCATGGTCTTTTAGCGTGTTAGCCATCTGGGGGTTGACGAAGTCTGCCACCAGGATGCCAGGCCCGGGCATGGCCTTGATCTGGTTTATTATGGCGCCGATATTTCCGTGCTGAGCCCAGTTCTTTATCTCGGCGAAGAGCCTGGTTCCGGCTATGTCGATGACAGCGTCAAAACGCTGGTCGTGGGTGCGCGGTTCGAACTCCACGATGTTTGCCGTCACACCGGTTTCTCGATGCAGGGCATCGATAGCGTGTTCCAGCGTTTCATGTTCGTTAGTTCGTTGCATTTGTACACCTAAATCAGGCGTCCATTATTAATGTTCGCGATAGTTTTGTGGGCGAAAGTCCATGCTTTGAGGGCGTACATTAATATATCATGTACATTAATAATGTACAATATCAATTTATGCACGGAATGAAGCGATATTTGAGCGCCACCACCCGCTGAAACGACCCAAAAAAAGTAGAACTAACACCATGCGATGGGTGCGTCTTTTAAGATATGTGCTCGTGAGGGTGCCGCCTGGCAGCGTACGATGCCGTTGTGCATTGTTGGGGAAATCGCGTCAGCAATTAACTACAACCAGACGATCAGAAACAAATCTAATCGCCGTCGGCCAAAGGACGCGGACCAAGAATATCCACGAGCTCGGGATTCGTTTTGAGCAGCCGCTGCTCCCACGGTGGAAACGTCCCGTATCGCTGGCGCAAGAAATTCAGAAAAATCCGAATCTTCATCGGCGTAAAGGGCGTTTTGCGATACCACGCGGAAATTGTCAATCTTTCGACGCGGTATTGCGGAAGCACTGGGACCAATTCGCCGGATGCCAGCTTCTTATCAATGAAGAATATCGGCATTAGCGCCATACATTCGCCACTCATGACCGCGGCCTGCAACATCCAGATTGTATTGGTCAGATGAACGGGTTCGATTGGAACCGGTCGGACGCTATTGCCGTCCAGGAACGGAATCGCACAGATTGGTTGCACGTGACTGTTGTGGGCGAATCGGTGTGTGCTCAGATCCTCCCGGCTTTCAGGGTGACCAAATTTCTTTAGGTACTCTGGCGTTGCAACCACCACTCGTCGAATGGGCAAGATACTTGCCGATTCGATTATGCCGCTGCGCGATGGACTCGGCTGCAGGCTAACATCGAAACCCTCCTGAACCGGATCAATTATCCGGTCGTGTTGTTGCAGCTCAATTTGCAGCTCGGGGTGAGCGCGCTGAAACTCGCACAAGTCATCTGCCAGATACGATGCCGTAAACGAAGATATACAGCTCACTCGCAACCGTCCCGACAACGCCCATTCAATCGACTTGACAGCGGACTTGGCCTCATCGAACTCGGAGACAATTCTTACGAATCGCTGGTAGAAATCTGCGCCAGTGTCCGTCAGGTTTAGTTTGCGTGTCGAGCGATGCAGCAGTTCAAGTTGCATATGTGCCTCAAGCTGATTGACACGTTTTGTGATGACGGATTTGGCGGTTTCGAGCTGGCGCGCCGCTTCCGCAAAGCTCCCGGCTTCAACAACTCTAATGAATGCCCGGATGCACTGCAGCTCATTCATGACGGCTGATTGACCGCGTATCGCGAATGAGTAAGCGCTTTTTTGCTGGATTATCTAACATTTAGGCTTTGATTATAGT
>CAYGSQ010000506.1:0-3179 GCA_964352435.1 uncultured Gammaproteobacteria bacterium
AGCACAAAAACTGCTCGCCAAATAATTCACCGAATTAGCGGAACAGGACACTAGCGACGTATTTTTTCTAAGGACCCATTATGGCGAGCAGCCTGTTTTTGCTACTGGACGATATTGCCACCGTACTCGACGACGTGGCCGCCATGACCAAGGTCGCGGCCAAGAAAACGGCAGGTGTCCTGGGCGACGATCTGGCGCTCAATGCCGAGCAGGTTTCCGGGGTGAAAGCCAATCGGGAGCTACCCGTCGTGTGGGCGGTGGCCAAGGGCTCCGCACTCAACAAGGCGATTCTGGTCCCCGCTGCTCTGCTCATCAGCGCCGTAGCGCCCTGGCTGATCACGCCACTTCTGATGATGGGTGGCACGTTTCTGTGTTTTGAAGGCGCGGAGAAAATTGCGCACAAGTTTCTGCACCCCAAAGAAGCGGAAGAACAGAAGCAACAGCTCAAGCAAGCATTGCTAAAACCCGAGGTGGACCTGCGCGAAGTCGAGCGTCAGAAGATCAAGGGAGCGATCCGTACCGACTTTATCCTGTCGGCCGAAATCATCGTGATTTCACTGGGCACGGTCGCGGCCAAGGGGCTCGCGGTGCAGTTCGGCGTTTTGACCACCATCGCCATTGTCATCACGATCGGCGTGTATGGGCTGGTTGCGGGTATCGTCAAACTCGACGACGGTGGCCTGGCACTGACTAAAATGGACTCGGGGGTAGCGCAGAGTTTTGGCCGCCTGATCTTGCGCGCGGCACCTTGGCTCATGCGTTTTCTGTCAATTTTTGGCACGGCAGCCATGTTTCTGGTGGGCGGTGGCATTGTCGCGCACGGCATACCGACGCTGCACCATCTTGAAGAAAAGTTGCTGCACGGTTTAACCGGCTTACCTCACCTGCTAGCGTCTATGCTCTACGTCGCGATCGTGGGCATTGTCGTTGGCATCATCACAATGCTGATCGTCGAGCTGATCAAGAAGATGCTGCCCAAGCGGGACGCCCCCGCACACTAACGTGAGCAATCAGGTCCAGCCCAAAAAACTGCTCCACAGCAAGTGGACCGCGGTGAACCCTACCCGTCGCGAGAAACACTTCATCGTGACCGACGTACAGCTCGACGACCAATCGCAACCCGTAACGTGCACGCTGCAGGCGGTACACAGTGGCCGCGAGCGTGAGCTTGTGTGGCGCGCACTTAAAGACGCCACCGAGTGGCAGATTGGCTGGCAGTAGACGATCTGGCTAGCGGAAAAAAAGCTTAAAGATGGCTTCGAGAAGGTCCGCGGCGTCAAACCCTGACGACAAGTCGGAGGTAATTCGCTTATGCCGGGACGTGGACGCTGTCCGATCTTGCAGTTCGTCGATCGAGTTCATACGTTGCTTGTGCCGTGTCTTGGCTACCTTCTGCAATTTACCATCGCCCACAAACTGAACCACACGCGGCAGCTCGTCGTGATCAAACCACACGCCGTGCGCCCTGCACACGTCAACCACAATGCCCGAGACGGCCGCGAACTGGCGACGGTCCATCATGCTGCCGCACTGGGGACAATTCACGTAAAACCGTTCGTCTGTTTCCGGCGCCTGGCGCGTGATCCCTGATCCAAGCGCTACCGCTGGCCCGGGCTCAAGTTCGCGCAAAATTCTGGTGAACTTTGTCCGGTCGCGCTGACTTTGAACAATATCCTTGAACACTTCGTGCGCAAGCCAGACACCGCCGCATTGCACACAATCATCGAGTACCGAATCACCCACCATAATGGCGTTCATTGGGCTATCACAGCGCGGGCACCCCATTACCCCATCCGGGCCCGGCATGCGTGGTTCAACCGGTGACGACAAAAGGTGTCCGCACGCACGGCAATGCAGATCGCCCTCAATAGAGCTTGCCAGACAGCGGCCACACCGCAACTTGGCCAGATGGGCATCACAATACGGGCAGTGGCTGGCGTCGAGCGGCGGGTTGCCACCGCAATTGCTGCATTTTAGAACCCCCGTATCCAGCGCACTGATCTTAAGCTCGAACTGTGCGCCGCAGTCACAGCGCGCGATCGTTTGCGGCGAACGATCAACAATTACGTGGCGTTTGGCGCACTGATGGCAGTCGATAATCATAGCGAAACAAAGCGTAGCATAATGATCCGCACGCACGGAGTATCATCGCCTGCGTTACACTCGCCGACAACGATTCCAGATCTTGCCGCGCCCCCTCGGGAACCTCAGTCACCGCGACGCATCCAAACCGCCATGCAAAAACTATTTAACGTTCCGGTCCTCGCTGTGCTGGTATTTTCCCTCACGCCGCCGCCCGCTCACGCGCAGTCCGAACAGCCGTTTGAGATGCAGGAAATCAAGGTGAGCGGCCGCGTGGTGACCGCCAAGCTTGCTGACCTGGACGGCGACCAGCTGGCCGACCTGATGATCGCCACGCTGGAAGGATTGCCGCCTGATGAAACGCGTCGCATTCATGTCTATCCGCAACGCGCGGCCGGCCGGTTCGATAGTACGCCCGCGCACTCAATTCCGGTCCCGCCCCACTCGGCGGTATACGACCTGGCCGATGTTGCAGCGGAGCCCGGAGTCGAGCTGATACTGCTGCGTCCCGACGGCCTGACTCTGCAATCACTGGCCGCGCGCGATAGTGCACAGACATTTTTACCTGCGCCAGGTCCAAGTACGATCGCGGCCACCAATGACGAGCGTGGTTTCGACAGTTTCCGGCTGGTCTTCGCAAATGTCGGCGGCAAACGTCGTTTTCTGGTGCCGCAAATCGGCTCACTTGGCGTTATGGAGCTGGACGGCAAGCCGGTCAGCCAGCTTGACGCAGGCGGGCGGGCCAACTACTACGTGGCACGACGCGACGGCATGGTGGCGGTCGAAAGTGACATCCAGCTTTTTCTCGATGTACCAAAACTTGGCGTCGGCGACATCAACGGCGACGGATTGGGCGACGTCATTGCGAGCACGCGCCACGAAATTCGCACCTTTGTCAGCCGGCCAGACGGCACGTTCGACAACGCGCCAACCGACGTGCTGCCGCTGCGCCTGGTCACCGAGCAGGATCATCGTCGCGGGTCAGGCGGCGTCGTGGTCACGGGCAGCGATCACAACGGCGACGGACTCATGGACCTGATGATCAGCCACGTCGAGGGCAGCTTCACCAGTGCCGTCACGACGACCTACCTTTATCG
>CAYGSQ010000507.1:0-3171 GCA_964352435.1 uncultured Gammaproteobacteria bacterium
AACTAACTAAACTCACCATCACACGAGATCACCGCCATGACGACTATTCTGATCACCGGCGCCAACCGCGGGCTTGGTTTTGAAATGGTACGGCAGTATGCGACGCGACCGGGGGTCACTATTTTGGCCTGCTGTCGCGCACCCGCAAACGCCACCGCGCTGCAGGCGCTTGCGCAAAAACACGACAACATCGAACTGCTCACGCTCGATGTCGCTGACCACGGTTCCATTGAAGCTCTGGGCGCCGGACTCGAAAATCGACCCATCGACCTGTTGGTCAACAACGCAGGGATTTTTGGCAAGAGCGACCCGGCCACGACGGGCTTCGACGACCAGAAGTTTGGCGCTTCAGATTTTGAAAATGACTGGGTCGATACCTTTCGTATCAACGTGATTGGACCAATGAAGATGGTCGAGACGCTGGTCGACAACGTGGCCGCGTCAAAGGAAAAGAAGATTGTCATTGTGACCAGCATTGTCGGCTCGGTCGCGTTCGCGCAAGGCCATATGTTTGGTTATGCGGCGTCGAAATCCGCGGCCAATATGACGGCTAAAAATCTGGCCGTAGCGCTGAAACGGCGCGACATCATCGTCAACCCTATCCACCCGGGCTATGCCCAAACCGATATGGGCGGCCCGGCCGCGCACATCGAGGTGTCGGCGGCGATTCAGGGTGTGATCAAACAACTCGACGGCATGTCGCTTGAGCACAGCGGCGAGTTTCTGTCGTTCGATGGTCAAAAACTGCCGTGGTGACCGGGAATACTGTATGCATTGACAGTTACTGTATGGAGTGACAGTATTTAGAGGCCTCCCGCTTCCCAGCTAGCCCAATGCCTCACCTCACCACCGTTGATAAACTCGCGATCCTCGCCGATGCCGCGAAGTACGACGCTTCATGCGCCTCAAGCGGGGCGCAAAAGCGCAGCGCCAAAGGCACGCAGGGCATCGGCTCAACCGGCGGCATGGGCATTTGTCATTCCTATGCCCCCGACGGTCGATGCATCTCGCTGCTCAAGGTCTTGCTGACCAACTATTGCCAATACGATTGCCTGTATTGCGTCAACCGCCTGTCGAGCAACGTGCAGCGAGCACGCTTTGGCGCCGAAGAGCTCGCAACGCTGACCATGGACTTCTACAAGCGCAATTACATCGAAGGACTGTTCTTGTCGTCGGGCATCATTAAGAGCCCGGACTACACCATGGAACAAATGGTGGCGGTGGCGCGCACGCTACGCGATAAACACCAGTTCCACGGCTACATCCATCTCAAGACCATTCCCGATGCGTCACATGAGCTGCTCGACGCTGCAGCACGCTATGCCGACAGACTCTCGATCAATGTCGAATTGCCCAGCCGGACCAGTCTGACAAAACTGGCCCCGCAGAAGGACGCGGGTCGCATTCGCCAGGCCATGGCGTCAGTGCGTTTGAAACTGGACGAAAAGAAAGAGAAGAGTCGCTATCCCAATCCGCGAGCCATCAAGGCAACCAGCCAAAGCACACAGATGATCATCGGCGCGGATACGTCCGATGACAAAAAAATATTAACGACCAGCGCGTCGCTATACGCCGGTTACAAAATGCGCCGGGTGTATTACTCGGCCTTCAGCCCGACGCCACATCCCAGCAGCAAGCTGCCGCCTGCACCGCCACCACTCAAGCGCGAACATCGTTTGTACCAGGCGGATTGGCTGCTGCGGTTTTACGGCTTCGAGCTAAGCGAAATTGTCGCAGGCGGGCAGAACGGCATGCTCGATCTTGAGGTCGACCCCAAGCTTGCCTGGGCACTCAAAAATCGCGAGCGGTTTCCTGTCGATGTTAATAGAGCGACGCGCAGCGAACTGCTGCGCGTTCCAGGGCTGGGCACGCGCAGTGTGGGCGCTATCCTCAAGGCGCGACGACAAGGAGCGCTGCGTCTGGAAAACGTGGCACGACTCACCGCATCTATCGCGAAAGTGCGACCCTTTATTGAAGCCCGCGACTGGGCGCCCACCCATTCGCTGGAGTCCACCAGCTTACGCACGCAACTTGCACGACCACCCGTTCAGCACAGTTTATTTGGATGAGCGCGCCGGTCGCCGTCACACTTAAAGGCACCGCTGACTACAACGAATGGCGGAAGCTGTCGCGCAGGCTGCTGGCGCACAATCTGGCCCCGGAGCAGGTCACGTTCCTGCCACCCAATTCGAGCGCCGATCTGTTTGGTGACATGTTCAGCGGTGACCTGATGCAACGGCCACCACGAACTGCGCCCCGCCTACGCGTACCGCGCGACTTTCCCGATCTGGCTAAGCTCGTGTTGTGCCATAGCGATGACGGTCGCTTCGCGCTGATGTACCAACTATTGTGGCGACTCCTGCGACAACCGGGACTGCTCGCGGATGGTTCCGATCAGGACGTATGGCAGGCACAGCGACTGGCCAAGTCCGTGCGCCGTGACGCACACAAGATGAAGGCCTTTGTCCGCTTCCGCCGCGTGGAAGATCAGCGCGGGGAAGCGTTCGTCGCCTGGTTTGAGCCCGAACACCATATCGTCGAGCGCACGGCCCCTTTTTTTGCACGACGCTTTGCCGGCATGCGTTGGTCCATTGTCACGCCGTTGAGCAGTGCGCACTGGGACGGAGCGTCGCTCATTTTCGGTGGCGGCGCGACGCGCGCTGACTGCCCCGATGACGACGCGCTGGAAGATCACTGGCGCGTCTACTACTCCAGCATTTTCAATCCAGCCCGGCTAAAGGTAAACGCCATGCGAGCCGAGATGCCGATCAAATACTGGAAAAATCTGCCTGAGAGCCGCCTGATTCCCGAGCTGACACGCAGCGCGCGAGCGGCCCAGCGCTCTGCGCCCACGGGCACAGAGCCGTCGATGGCAATAGCGCAACGGCTGGTATCGGAGCAGCCGGATATGCGCGTCAGCATTGCGGCCAAACCCACCACACTGCAAGATTTGGGGACGGCCGTGCAACGCTGCACGCGCTGCGACCGGTGTCATCACGCAACCAGCGCCGTGCCCGGCGAGGGCCCCGCCTCTGCGCGGCTGATGATCGTGGGCGAACAACCCGGCGATCAGGAAGATCTCGCAGGAAAGCCGTTTGTCGGCCCCGCCGGCGCGGTGCTCGACGAGGCACTGGTCGCAGCGGACATCGAACGCAGGGACGTCTACCTGAC